>DASZYN010000082.1:0-22679 GCA_035545435.1 Acidobacteriaceae bacterium
GCGGTGGTCGAGCCATCGGCAAACGGCGGGAGAACGATGGCGATGCGGGTGAGAGAGGTCATCTTCGGACTCGACGCTGGTGCGCCAGCGTTGAGGGCAGCGGTGACTAGTCGCTGCCGAAGAGACTCGGTCGCGTGCAGGTCGGCAGGGTCCGCCGGTAGCGGCGGGGAGCGATGGCGCGCACAAACGACTCGTTCCAGCTCTTGCGGCTGAGAGTCACCGGGTTGTTCTGGGTGCGGCGCATCGGGTTGCCTGGCCTGAGAATAGCACGGGTCACGCGCGATTCGACAGCATTACCAAGGGGTTGGATCTGCCCGGCCCCGGGCCTCAATCATCCGTATACTAAGGGTATGTCGATTGTTCGCAACGCTGCCGCGATCGCCAAAGGGATGAGCATCACCTTTCGCGAGATTTTCCAGCCTACCGAGGTCGAGAACTACCCCGATGGCCCTGGCCCCACGCGCGGAGCAGTGCTGCAGGAGCGCTTCCGTGGTGCGCATGTCCTGCAGCGCGACGAAAATGGCCTCGAAAAGTGCGTCGCCTGCTTCCTGTGCGCCGCCGCCTGCCCTTCCAACTGTATCTATATTGAAGCGGCTGAGAACACCGCCGAGCAGCGCATCTCCAGCGCCGAACGCTATGCAAAGGTCTACAACATCGACTACAACCGCTGCATCTTCTGCGGCTATTGCGTGGAAGCCTGCCCGACCGACGCCATTACCCACGGCCACGGCTTTGAACTCGCCAGCCTGAACGCGACCAACCTCGTCATGCGCAAGGAAGATATGCTGGTGCCCGGAGTGGGCATGCCCGGCCAGCTGGCGGCACAGTCGGATTCGGTGAAATAGCCCCGAAAACTTGCGCGGCCGAGGCTTTCCTCACCGTTCGACTGCGGATTTGACCTCCTGATCCCCGCAAACCCCCGCTCACCAGCGTCCGGTTCTGGAATCCGCTGCCCGTCCGATAACATCAAAGGAGTCAACGCCAATCTCGTGTCCGATCCGGCGTTCGCCGTGTCCCAGGCGGCACCAAATACATGACCTCCAAGAGCCAGCATCCGCTTCGCAGCATTCTCGAACAGCGCATCGCCATCATTGACGGCGCGATGGGCACCACGATTCGCACCTACGAGATGAAGGAAGCCGACATTCGCGGCGAACGCTTTCGCGACGCGAACAAAGACCTGCTGAACAACGGCGACCTCTTCTCGCTTACCCAGCCTGCGATGATCGGCGACATCCACCGCCGCTTCCTCGAAGCCGGTGCCGACATCATTGAAACCAACACATTCGGCGCCACCAGCATCGCCCAGAGCGAGTTCTTCGTTGACGATCCGCGCGAGCACGGCGGCCGTAAAGATCCGGCTTTCTACCAAAAAATCATCGACGACAAATTCCTTGGCGACCTCGCGTGGGAAATCAACGAGCAATCGGCGCGCCAGTGCCGCGAATGGGCCGACCGCATTGCAAACGCAACCGGACGCCAGCGCTTCGTTGCCGGAGCCATCGGGCCGCTCACCGTCTCACTTTCGAACTCGCCCGATGCCGACGATCCGGGATTTCGCGTCGTCACCTTCGATCAGGTGAAGACCGCGTACAAGCAACAGGTGCGCGCGCTCATCGCCGGCGGATCGGATCTGCTGCTCGTCGAGACCATTTTCGACTCCCTCAACGCCAAGGCCGCGCTCGTCGCCATCCGCGAGGTCTTCGACGAAGACGGTCTCACCGCGAAGCACCAGGAACTCCCCGTGATGATTTCGGCCGCCGTCGGCCGTGGTGGCGAGACCATGATCTCTGCGCAGACCGTCCCAGCCTTCTGGGACGCGGTGGAGCACGTGCAGCCCTTCTCTGTAGGCTTGAACTGCTCGCTCGGCCCGGACCTCATGTATCCGTTCCTCGAAGAGCTATCGCAGAAGGCCGACGTCGCCATCTCCGCCTACCCAAATGCCGGCTTGCCCAACCCGCTCTCGCCAACCGGATTCGATTTTGGCCCGGGCGACATGGCGAAGTACCTGGGCGACTTCGCGCGCGGCGGTCTCATCAATATTGCCGGCGGCTGCTGCGGCAACACGCCCGAACACATCGCGGCGATTGCAAAAGCCCTGGAAGGGAAGGAGCCGCGCCCGCTTGAACCCCGCGTATCCGGCTCCCAGCTGCAGCCTCCGGCTTCAGTCGTCGAAGTGGAAACGAGCGCTCCGGCCTTCGTTCCCCTCCGCCTCTCCGGCTCCCGCCCGTTTACCCAGCAACAGAACGTCTTCATCATGATTGGCGAGCGCACCAACGTCGCCGGCTCGCCAAAATTCGCAAAGCTCATCAAAGAAGGGAAGTACGAAGAAGCAGTCTCCATCGCCCGACAGCAGGTAGAAAATGGCGCCAACGTCATCGATATCTGCATGGACGAAGGCATGATCGACGGGGTCGCCGCCATGTCGCGCTTCCTGCAGCTGCTGGCCAGCGAGCCCGAAGTTGCTGCCGTCCCCTTCATGATCGACTCCTCGAAATGGGAGGTGATCGAAGCCGGACTGAAGTGCCTGCAGGGCAAAGGCATCGTCAATTCCATTTCCCTCAAGGAGGGCGAGGCGAAGTTTCGCGAACACGCCGCGAAGGTGCTGAAATACGGCGCGGCGGTCGTGGTCATGGCCTTCGACGAGCAGGGCCAGGCCGCGACCTTTGAAGATCGCATCCGCGTCTGCGAGCGGGCGTATCGCATCCTCGTTGACCAGGTCGGCTTCCCGCCCGAGGACATCATCTTCGACCCCAACATCCTTACTGTCGCCACCGGCATGGAGGAGCACAACAACTACGCGGTCGACTTTATCCGCGCGGCCAAGTGGATCAAGGAGAATCTGCCCCACGCGAAAGTCAGCGGCGGCGTCTCGAACATCTCCTTCAGCTTTCGCGGTAACAACAAAGTGCGCGAGGCGATGCACGCGGCGTTTCTCTATCACGCCATCGGCGCCGGTCTCGACATGGGCATCGTCAATGCCGGACAGCTCGAGATCTATGAGGAGATCGAGCCCGAGCTGAAGATCCTCGTCGAAGATGTGCTGCTCAACCGCCGTCCCGATGCCACGGAGCGATTGGTCACCTTCGGCGAGCAGCTCAAAGCGGCAGGCACGGACTCGACGGCCGTCGAAAGGCAAGCCGAGGAATGGCGGCACGGCACCGTCGAAGAACGGCTTTCGCACGCGCTGGTCAAGGGCATCGACGCTTATATTGATGCGGATACCGAAGAGGCCCGACAGAAGCTCGGCCGGCCTCTCGCCGTCATCGAAGGACCGCTGATGGCAGGAATGGGCGTGGTCGGCGACCTGTTCGGCGCCGGCAAAATGTTCCTGCCCCAGGTGGTCAAATCCGCCCGCGTTATGAAAAAAGCCGTGGCTTACCTCACTCCGTTCATGGAAGCGGAGAAAGCAGCGCTTGCGGCAGCGGGCCACGAGGTCAGAGCGCAGGGAAAAATTGTCCTCGCCACCGTGAAAGGCGACGTACACGACATCGGCAAGAATATCGTGGGCGTCGTGCTTGCCTGCAATAACTACGAAGTGATCGACATGGGCGTGATGGTTCCGGCCGAAAAGATTCTCGAGCGCGCCAAAGCGGAGAAGGCCGACATCATCGGGCTCAGTGGCCTCATCACGCCATCGCTGGACGAGATGGTCCACGTCGCCCGCGAGATGGAACGTCTCGACTTCAAGCTGCCGCTGTTGATCGGCGGTGCCACGACCAGCCGCGCGCACACGGCTATCAAAATTGCACCCCATTACAGCGAACCCGTGGTTCACGTGCTCGACGCCAGCCGCGCCGTGCCCGTCACCACCAGCCTGCTGAGCGATGAGAGTAAGGCCGGCTTCGTTACACAGCTGAAGGTGGAATATGCCGCAGTCCGGAAGGCGCATGCCACGCCGAAGCAGCCGATGGTTTCACTCTCCGCGGCGCGTGCGCGTCGGACCCCGATCGATTGGAAACCCGAAGACATCCCGACGCCCTCATTCACCGGCGTGCGGGTTCTTGATAACTTCCCGCTGGCGGAACTGCGCAGATACATCGACTGGAGCCCGTTCTTTCATACCTGGGAGCTGAAGGGCGTTTATCCGCGCATTCTCGACGACGAAAAGCAGGGTGCTCAGGCTCGTCAACTCTTCGCGGAGGCGCAAACACTTCTCGACCGCATCGTTGACGAGAACCTCCTCACGGCTCGGGCCGTCTATGGACTTTTTCCTGCCAACGCCATTGGCGATGATGTCGAACTCTACGCGGACGGGGCGCGCACCACGATCCAGAGCCGTCTCCATTTCCTGCGCCAACAGGCCAATCGTGAAGGCAGCGAGCCATGCCGGTCGCTGGCGGATTTTATCGCGCCCAAAGAAACGGGTCTAAAGGACACTATTGGCGCCTTCGCGGTCACCAGCGGCGGCGGCCTGACGGACCTCGTCCTGAAGTTCAAGGCTCAGCACGACGATTACAACGCGATCATGGCGGAGGCGCTTGCCGATCGCCTGGCCGAGGCGTTTGCCGAGTATCTGCACGCCCGGGTGCGGAAAGAGTGGGGCTACGGATGCACGGAACACCTGTCCCATGAGGATTTAATCGAGGAGAAGTACCGCGGTATCCGTCCAGCGCCCGGCTATCCCGCCTGCCCTGACCATACAGAGAAGGGGACGATCTGGCAGCTTCTCGATGTCGAAGCCAACGCCGGCATCCAGCTTACCGAATCGTTTGCGATGTGGCCGGGATCGAGCGTCAGCGGCCTCTACTTTGCACATCCGGAGGCGCGCTATCTTACGGTTGGCAAGATTGATCGCGACCAGGTCGCCGACTACGCCGAACGCAAGGGCATGACTGTGCGCGACGTCGAGCGCTGGCTCGGCCCGAATCTGGGCTACGATCCAGCCGAATAAGCTCGCCTCAAATCAATGTCCCCCCGCCCGGCGAACAGCCAGGTTCACCCCACAGCAAGAAGCAAAGACCTTTCCCGGCTCCGTTTCAACCGATTTCGCTCTGCCCCGACGCCGGAGGTAACGCTTTTCCCGATTTCCTCGCCCGTTTTGAAACTACCTTCGCCTGCATTGCTCCTTCTCGCGCCGGTTCGGTGTTTCTATCCTTTCGTCACGTGACCTTCGTTAGCTGACGCCTCAGATTTCACTTGAACCTGTAGCTCCGCGGCACCGACAATAGAATCTGGAAGAAATAGCAGGCGGATGCCAGTCATGGCTTCCGCCTTTTTTATTGCACGCGAAAGGAAAGAAACAATGGGAGCGGTTCACGAACAATTTTTGATGAAGGCGGCCGAGGCAGCACGGTCCGCGGGACATCTTTTCCCGGAATTTGCGGCCTGCGAGGCAGCTCTCGAGTCCGGCTGGGGCTTGTCGCATCTCGCCGTGGATGCGAACAATTTGTTCGGGCAGAAGCAGGCGCATCCGGCGCTGGCCGGAACAGAGACAGTGTCGCTGCCGACTCGTGAATATCTGCACGGGGCCTGGGTTGTCGTCCAGGCCAATTGGGTGAAGTTCGCGGACTGGACGGCTTGCTTTCGGGAGCGCATGGCGCTCCTGCACTCGCTCAGCGCAGCTTATCCCAACTACAAGGCAGCACTGGCGTCCACCTCGGGCGAGCAGTTCCTCACGGAGGTGTCGAAGACCTGGTCCACGGATCCCGGCCGTGCGGGCAAGGTTCTGGCCATATACGACGTCCACCGGAAGACGCTGGACGGGCATTCGCGGGCCAGCGGGCGATCCGTTTGAGCACCCAGTCGCGGTATAGGCAGGACCCGCAAAGCGGGACCGGCTTATGTTGTCAAGTTTGTAATCGGCCGCTAAATGCTGTTTTTTCAGTTAGCAGCGGGCAGGCAGAAAAGAGGAAATGACTACCCGGCCTTCTTCAGCGCTGCCGGCTTCTTTGCCTTCTTCGATACCGAAGGAGCCGGCGCCGACTTCGACTTGACCTCGCGCATCGGCTTTTCGTGGAGCAACAACTCAACCGAACGCATCTGCGTGTTGTCGTAAAACCAGCGCTGCACTGCGTTGTCTTCGAGCAGGTTCAGCAGGCCCAGGATGCACATGCCCTGGTGGTGCGCCATCCATTCGCGCACCGCTTCGGGCTTGTTGCCGGTGAAGTCGATGGCCTCGTAAAAGCCATAGGCCCCCGTATACCCATCGGATGCCATGCGCCGCAAGTTACGGATCGATGCCGCCGGATCGACGTTCAGCGCCAGAAAGGTCGAATACGGAGAAATGACCGGACCCGCCGTCGCGTCCCACTTCAGCGCGATCTGCGGGATCCCGTACGCCTGGTAGTGGTAGTGTCCCTGGTCGGTCCTGGCCGCGTAGCCCGATTCCGAGATCCCCCAGTAGGGCAGGTTGTTGGCCTTAGCGAACGAGCGCTGAATCTCCACCGATCCCAGCAGCGATTTCGACAGCAGAGTGTCAGGATAGCTCCGCATCCACAGCGCCGGCATCAGGTATTCGAACATCGTTCCCGTCCAGGACAGCAGTACGGAGCAGCCGTAAGCCTGGGTGTGCACGCGCGACATCTTAAACCAGCCTTGCTGCGAAAGCTCTCCGCGTGCCACCGCAATATACGTCGCGATCCGCGCTTCTGACGCCAGCATGTCGTAGCAGGCCCAGTGAATCTTGCCGGTCGAAAACTCGTAGCCAATCGAGAGCAACATCCGGTCCTTGTTCACCAGAAAAGCGAAATCGGTTGCGTCGGCGATGCGCTCCGCTTCCCTGGAGACAAAGCGCAGACTGTCTACCAGCGCCTGAAGACGCTGCGCCGCAGCGGAGACCTCGGTCCTGAGCCGCTCGATGAGCGCCGCAGTCTCGGCCGATTCCGGCATCGGATGGGGCGCGCCCAGGCGCTGCGCCAGCGCTTTAGCCAGTCCAGGAGCTTCTTCCAGCGGCGGCATCAGCGGCGCGTCAGGATCGGTCGCAAAAGCGCGGAAAGCAGTGTCACCAGCCAGACGTTCGTTGATGACACCGCGAATCGACGAATAGACCGGATTCCTCCATGGCGAGAAATCACGGACCAGCGTCGCGACCGCCCCGATTCGGCTGCGCACCTCATTGGTCCAGTAAAGTGTCTCGTCCAGCGAAGGCCGGGTATACGGCTGTAGCTTCTCGAACGCCTCCAACGTCTCCGGTGCGAGAAGCCAGGCGAGCCACTCGTCCGGTGTGGCCTTGTCCGACGGAACGTGAAGCTCAGACAGCGGTGCGGGCAGGTTCTTCAGCGACTTCAGCAGGCGCAGGTGCGTTGCAAGCCCGGAAAACAGTCGCGAATCGAGCAACGGGCGTTTGAGCAGCCCCAGGGTGCCCATCTGCAGCGTGTAGAGCGATGCAACAAAGTTGCCGCTGTCGACCGAAGAGACCGTAATCGGCGGTAGCGCCTCCAGCGTATCCGTGGTGTACCAGTTATAGAGATGGCCGCGATGAAGCGGCAGCTTCGCCATCGTCGCATAGCTGCGCTGCATCAGATCGGCGAATTCCGGTGCGGTGAGAAACCCAAATTCACAGGCCGCCTGGCGCGCATTGAACAGCAACCCGAGATTTGTGGGTGAGACACGTGCCGCTTCGTAAAGCTCGTCTTCCTCGACATTGTCGGGGATCAGGTAGTTGTGACGCTCGCCGCCAAATTCATGGAAGAATCGCCAAACGCGCAGGGAGTACTCGCGCAGAAACAGATCGTCTTCCTCGCGCAATTGTTGGCGAGGTTCACGCGGTGGCCGATTGAGCCAGCGAGTAATGTCATTCTCAAAGCCCCAGAGCAACAGGATTGGCACAGCCGGGATGAGAGAAACCGGATGGAGAGCAGCGACTACGCCTCCAATAACGATCGCGATCAACGGTGTGAATGCCAGATAGCGATCCACGGTCGAAGAGCGGCGCTGCGACGACTCCGCTTCGGCGGCTGTTTCCCACTCAAGCAGGCGCTGTCCGGTGATCATGCGGCGGACCATGGCGCGAATGATGGCGTCGATGGCCATCATGGTCTGGTGGGGCAGAAAGGCGAGGGTCAGCAAGGTGATGACCAGCGACTGCTGGAATCCGCCGACAACGTCCTGAGCCGCGCCCTCCTGTTCGCTGAACATGGAACGGCCCAGGCCGAACATGAGCTGTACGAAGACGGGAACGAACAGCAGGAACAGCGTGACCAGCGTCCAGTAGATTCCGCCTCCCGGCAGACCGAGCCAGCCGGCAACCAGCAGGATCATGGTTGCCGGTTCGACCAGGGAGCGGCGCAGATTGTCGAGGATCTTCCAGCGAGAGATGGTTGAGATCGGATTGCGCACGTAGTGGCCGGTCTCGTCCGGCACCCTCGTGAACAGCCACTGCACGATCTGCCAGTCGCCGCGTACCCAGCGATGTTTGCGACGGGTGTAGGCGCTGTAGTGAGAAGGATAGTCATCAATGACCTCGATATCGGTAGCCAGACCGGCGCGTGCGTAGGCTCCCTCGATCAGGTCGTGACTTAGCAGGGCATTGCGAGGAAAGCGCTTCTCCAGCACGGTATGCAGGGTCGCGACTTCATAAATCCCTTTGCCGGTGAAGCTGCCCTCACCGTAAAGATCCTGATAAACGTCAGAAATGGCGCGTGTGTAAATATCGAAGCCGGTCTGGCCGGAGTAGATGTTGGCCATGCGCGACTGCGCCGCCGAATGGACACTCACGCCGACGCGGGGCTGCAGAATGCCGTAGCCCTCTTTGACGACCCGATATTCGGGATCGATGATCGCCCTGTTCAGCGGATGCATCATCGCGCCGATCATGCCATGTGCTGTGCCGCGGGGTAATTGCGTATCGGAGTCAAGCGTGATGATGTAGCGCACCTTGTTGAGCACGCTGGTATCGCCGGCCTTTACCGGAAAGGCGTCGAAATGGCCGGTGAGCAGGTTGTTCAGGTCGAGCAGCTTGCCGCGCTTGCGCTCCCAACCCATCCAAACGCCCTGGCGCGCGTTGAAGATGCGCTGGCGATGAAGCAACAGGAAACGGCCGAACTTTTTCTGATCCTTATACCGTTCGTTCAGTTCGTTGATCAGGCGAACAGCCAGCACAACCAGCGGGTCCGTGTCGTTCTCGCGCGGGCGGCTGACCGAATCAGGCAGATCTGTCAGCAGCGCGAAGTGGAGATTGGGATCAGGATTGGCCAGACAACGGATCTCAAGTGCCTGGACCAGTTCACGCACCTGACTGTCATTCAGCAGCAGAGTCGGCACCGCCACCATGGTGGTGTAGTCCGCGGGAATGCCGTCGGTCAGATCAATCTTGGGCAATGGCAGCGGCCGAAAGACGGATGAGATGGTGTTGTTGACCAAATCCACGGCGCCCTGGGTTGCAGGGATGAGCAACAGAAGGAAAGCAAATGTGAGGCCGCCAAAGATCGAGTAGTTGGGGATTAACGGGAGCAGCACCGCCGCGATCAGAATGACCGTGAGAACCTCAATGCCGCCGATGTAGAAATCGTCCGAGTAACGGCGCAATCCATCGCGAATGCGGTCGATCATACGCGGGTGGTAGCCGATTTTCGGCTTGAGCTCTTCAAACCCGCGGTCGATCAGGTAGTAGCCAACGTGCGCGCGACGCAGGTAGATACGCCCATCGGTAACGGGCTGCTGTTTGGCAGCGTCGGCAAGGCTGATCGCGCGGCGTGCAACCTCGGTCTCTGTGCACTCAGAGAGACGAGCGATGCGCGAGATCTCTTTGCGGTAGACTTCGCGGCTGTCGAAGTCCATCTGCGGATACGCCCCGGCTGGATCCTCGCGCAGGACTGCGTCGAAGACGACCAGCGGTTCCATGACGAAGAACCAGTCGACATACGCGATCTCACGTAACGACTGGATGCGGGTGGTCAGCAGCTTCGCAAACGCTGGGTCGCCGGTCTCGCCCTCAAGATGCGGTGTGCCATCGTTGAGGGAGAAAGCCTCGAGGCGCGACGTCGCCTGATCGAGGATGGCCTGAAGAAGGCAGAAGCGCAGCGCCACCGGCAAAACCCACAACTCCTCCAGCAAGAGAGCTTCAGCGCGCTGCAGTTCTTCCAGATAAATGCGAAGGGCATCGGCGTTCCAGACAGAGCCGCTGGCCGCAAGATACGCCGACGCGACGGTGATTACGCGAGGCTCGTCCTGATGATCGTCCCTGACTGCGTGGGGTAACCGCCGCAATTTGCGGCGAACGGTGCGCAGCTCGTCCAGCACCGAACGCATCATGCGTGGATTCTCGCGAATCTCCAGTAATGGTTCAGGCCCAGGCCAGCCTTGTGCGGGCAGTGAATCCAGGTCCTGAAAGAGCGTTTCAAGCCGTTGACGGGCGGCCTCCACTCTCTGATCGAAAGAGCCAAGATCTCTGGTGCCATGGACGGTGCCCCAGCGATGCATATCTTCGCGGGCGGCGGCGCGCAGTTGATCCGGTACCAGACCTGCGTCACGCAAACGCTGCTCATTGATCATCGTCACCTGACCCGTCATACACACTACTCCACTGAGTGTTAGCGATAGCTCGCTGCCTGCATCTCGAACATTGCCGCGTACTGGCCACCCAGTGCCATGAGTTGCTGGTGGGTGCCTTCTTCCACAAGGCGGCCGGCCGACAGTACTACGATGCGGTCTGCCATGCGCACCGTTGAGAAGCGATGCGAAATCAGGAGTGCCATTTTCCCCGCCGTCAATTCGGCAAAACGCTCAAAGACTTCCAGCTCGCTCTTCGCATCCAGGGCTGCAGTCGGCTCGTCGAGGATCAGCAGTTGCGCATCGCGCAGATAGGCCCGCGCCAGGGCGATGCGCTGCCACTCGCCGCCGGAGAGATCCACCCCGCTCACAAAGCGCCGTCCGAGCATCTGCTCGTAGCCGCCGGCCAGTTTCTTCACGACTTCCGCCGCCAGGCTCTTTTCAGCGGCAGCTCGAATGTCCTCGTCGTCGTGTCGCACTTCGATATGCCCCACGCCAATGTTTTCCTTCACGGTCATTTCGTATCGCATGAAGTCCTGGAAGATGACGCCCATCTCGCGGTGCAGGTCGTCGATGTCGTATTCGCGCAGGTCAATGCCGTCCAGCAGAATCTGTCCCTCGGTCGGATCGTAGAGGCGTGTGATCAGCTTGACGACGGTGGTTTTACCCTGACCGTTCTCGCCGATGAGTGCGATGCGCTGCCCCGGCTCGATCGTGAAGTTGAAGTCCTTCAGCACCCGCCGTTCCGTACCTGGATAGGCAAACGACACATTGCGGAACTCGAAGCCGCGCCGAATCGGACGCGGAGCGAGCAGAGCATTCGGCTTCGACTGCACTACCGGCTTCAGTTCGAAGAAGCCGATCAGGTCGGTCAGGAAGAGGGCCTGATCCGCGATTCCGGAAGCCGTGGAGAACGCCTGCTGCAACTGACCACTAGCCTGCTGAATGGCCGTCGTAATCAGGTAAAACACGCCGACGTTATATTTTCCGTGCAGCGCTTCCCAGATCGCGTAAACGTAGGCGCCATAGTAGCCGCAGGTTCCGAGCAGCGAAAGGAGTCCGCCCCACAGTAGCTTGCGCCGGGAGAGGTTTACGTTTTCGTGGTAAATCTGCTCGGAGAGTTTAGCGAAGCGGTTGGTCAGGTAGTCGCTCAGGTTGAAGAGCTTCAGCTCTTTGGCGGCTTCCTTGCTGCCGCCCACCAGGCGCAGGTAGTCCATCACGCGCTTGATGGGAGTCTGGCGGAAATTTTTGGCGTAGCCGAGAAAGGCGAAGTGGGTTTCGCCGAAGAATGAAGGCAGCACGCCGATAATCAGCAGTAGCATCAGCCACGGCGAGTAGTAGACCAGCTGCGCACTCCAGATCAGCGTCGTAAGCACCTGCAGAAAGAGCCGACCCATCTGCTGGATCATGGCCAGCCGGTCGGTCGCCTGCACTCGGGCGCGCTCCAGCCGATCGTAGAAGTCGGGATCTTCGTAGGTGGTCAGATCCAGACGGGCCGCCTGGCGCATCACCTCAATGCTCACATGGTGCGTATAGCGATCCGCCAGAAGCGAGTCGGTGTAATCGATCGCGCGCGTGAACGCACTGAAGATCAGAGCCAGAGCCACTTCGCTGGCCACGATCCACCAGTAGTGGACAGGCAGCGGTTGACGATGCAGAGCCAGATCGACGCCGTTGATGATAAGGTGTGCGACCCAGCCGATGGCCCACGGCATGGCCGCCACGATGACGCGCAGGATTAATCCCCATGTAACAACCGCGGGGCCGGACTCCCACAGTATCCGCAGGACCGGCGGCACGTTACGCAGGGCGCGAATCCGATCGCCCCACGCGCTGTGGGTCGCTGAGTTACTTTTGTTGGTCATTTGGATCGCAAGTCGAGGTGGAAGAAGCGCAATCGCGGCAGACGACGCCGGAGTATTGGTTTGGATGCGGGCGCATCAGGCGTAAGTTGTTACCAGTGCTTTCGATAGTACCCTGGCGCTTGCACCCGCAGCCGATCATGAGCCCAGCCGTCGAGTGTTTCCGGCGAACACTATATGAAGGAGGGACCCCTCTTTTTCGGCAACGGTTTATCGGGCGAAATTGCGACAAATTCGGGCGTTCATCCGTCCCTATATTCGTTGACGCGTAGGAGGGGAACACCCATTTTGCGCCGGTTGCCGGCGGCCCAAACGCCGTTCCCTGTTCTGAACGGGCCTTCGCAACGAGTGTTAAACTTCACATTTGGCGCATGTTTTCGAATCGGCGCCTGTTCCCTCCGGCGGCTTCGCTGCTCCCCTCGGAAAACCTGCTTTGAACGACGAAGACCGATACAAGACCGACACAAATAGATGAGCCCTGAACCTTCTTCTTCCATTGCCCCGCCGGACCATCAACTGCCTCCGACGACGGATCCTCCCAAACGGCGACGCCATCGCTGGATCTGGGCGGTCGTCCTGCTCGCCTTTGGCCTGCTTTTTTACTGGGTGTTCTCCTACAGCAAGAAAAATCAGGCTGCGGTCGCCGGGATGGGCGGTGGCGGACGCCGCGGTGTGATGCCGGGCATGTCGATCCCGGTTGTGCCGGCGACATCGAAAACGGGCAGCCTGGGCGTCTACCTGGAAGCCATTGGCACGGTCACTCCGGTCCACACAGTATCCCTGACGGCGCAGGTCACAGGGGTGATCACCGCGGTGCATTATCGCGAAGGCCAGTACGTGAAAAAGGGCGATCCTCTTATCGACATCGATTCGCGCACCTATGCAGCGCAGCTGGCTCAGGCGCAGGGGACGCTGGAACGGGATCAGAACATGCTCGCCGAAGCCCAAATGGATCTGGCGCGCTATCAGACGGCCTGGTCGAAGAACGCCATCCCGCGGCAGACGCTGGAGGACCAGGAAAAGCAGGTTCTGCAGGATCAGGGTACGGTCAAAAATGACGAGGGGAACGTGCAGTACGCCACCGTGCAGCTTGGCTACTGCCACATTGTTTCCCCGATCGACGGGCGAGTCGGCCTCCGCCTGGTCGATCCCGGCAATCTGGTTACAGCCAATTCGACAACAGCCCTCGTGGTTGTGACTCAGGAAGCGCCCATTACGGTCATCTTCACCGTCGCTGAAGACAATCTGGACCAGGTCCTCCAACAGACACGGCATGGAAAACAGCTGAGTGTCGATGCCTGGAACCGCGACCGTTCCACGAAGCTGGCCAGCGGAAAGCTGATGACGGTCGACAACCAGATCGACACAACCACCGGAACGGTGAAGCTGCGCGCGCAGTTCCCCAACAGCAATGGAGCGCTGTTTCCCAATCAGTTTGTCAATACCAGGCTGCTGGTTAAGACGCTCGACAACCAGATCATGGTGCCCGCGTCGGCCATTCAACATAACGGCGACGTGGCGTTTGTATATCTGATCAAGCCTGGACCGGGTAATCCGAATGCGTCATCGGCACAGGCCGGCCCAAACCAGCAGGCCAGCGGCGCAAGGCGGGGCGGCACACCGCAACAGGGGGCCAGTGGCCGGCACGCCGGTGGCGGTGGCAGCGGCGCCGGGGGGCCCAGCGGCGGCATGGAGCAGGATGCAGGGCCTGGCCGCAGAGGCAATCAGGGTGCTGAACGAGCGAAATATCACGTTGAAATGAAAGAGGTAAAGACCGGTATCACCGACAACGACTGGACCGCGGTCGAGGGCATCCCCTCGGGCACCATGGTCGCGAACAGCAGCTTCGACAAGCTTCAGGACCAGTCCGACGTCTCTCTTTCCAACGCCAAGATTCCCGGATCGCCATCGACGATCTCCAGTGAGAGCGACGCTCCGTGAGTCCGTCCCGCCCATTCATTCTGCGGCCGGTAGCCACCTCGCTGCTGATGGCTGCGATTCTGCTGGTGGGCATCGTTGCGTACACACAGCTCCCTGTTTCGGCCCTTCCTGAGGTCGACTACCCTACCATCCAGGTACTCACGTTCTATCCGGGCGCCAGTCCGGACGTCACCGCCACCACGATCACGGCGCCCCTCGAGCGTCAGTTCGGCGAGATGCAGGGTCTCAGCCAGATGACTTCCACCAGCGCCGGAGGCGTCTCGGTCATCGTCCTGCAGTTCAGCCTCTCGATGTCCATTGATGTGGCCGAACAGGAAGTGCAGGCAGCCATCAATGGAGGGGGTTCATTCCTGCCCTCGAACCTGCCTGCGCCTCCGGTCTACAACAAGACAAATCCGGCCGATGCACCCATCCTGACCATGGCCATCACCTCGGATTCGATGCCTCTCTCGCAGGTCGAAGACCTGGTCGATACACGGCTGGCGCCGAAGATCGCCCAGATCAACGGCGTGGGTCTTGTGAGCATCAGCGGCGGTCAAAAGCCGGCCGTTCGCATCCAGGCGAACCCCGTCAAGCTGGCGGCCTATGGCCTGAACATGGAGGATCTGCGCACGGCGCTCGTGAGCGCCAGCGTTAATTCGGCCAAGGGCAACTTCGACGGTCCCCGTCAGGACTACCAGATCGACTCGAACGATCAGATCACGGAGGCCAGCCAGTATAACGACGTCGTGGTCGCGTGGCGTAACGGCGCTCCCGTGTTCGTGCATAACGTTGCCGCCGTCGTGAACGGCGTGGAGAACACGAAACAGGCCGCCTGGATGGACAAGACGCCGGCCATCATCCTCAACATCCAGCGACAACCAGGCGCCAATACCATCACCGTCGTCCGCAGTATTCAGAAGATCCTGCCTCAGTTGGAAACGAATCTGCCCGCGTCCATTCGGGTGCAGACACTCACGGACATGACGACCAGCATTCAGGCCTCGGTCGATGATGTCGAGTTCGAACTGGTGCTCACCATCGGCCTGGTGGTGCTGGTCATCTTCCTTTTCCTGCGCAGCCTCTACGCGACCATTATCCCCAGCGTGGCCGTGCCGCTCTCGCTAATCGGCACGTTCGCCGTGATGTACATCCTCGGCTACAGCCTGGACAACTTATCGCTGATGGCGCTCACGATTTCGACTGGTTTCGTGGTCGATGATGCCATCGTGATGATCGAGAACATCTCTCGATATCTCGAAGAAGGGATGGCGCCCATGCAGGCGGCGCTGACTGGCGCCGAGCAGATCGGCTTCACTATCGTTTCTCTGACGGTCTCGCTGATCGCAGTGTTGATCCCGCTGCTCTTCATGGGGGACGTCGTGGGGCGGCTTTTCCGCGAATTCGCGGTGACCCTGGCCGTCACGATCGTGATCTCCGCAGTCGTATCCCTCACCCTGACGCCGATGATGTGCTCGCGCATCCTGCGCCACGATCCGGCCGAACAGCACTCGCGCTTCTATCGCACATCCGAGCGTGTGTTCAACGGCATGATCGCATTTTACGGACGCACGCTACGTGTGGTCCTGCGCTACCAGACCATCACCCTGCTGGTGGCTCTGGGCACGCTGGTGCTTACCGTCTTCCTCTATATCGTCATTCCTAAAGGCTTCTTCCCGGTACAGGACACCGGCGTAATTCAAGGCATCACGCAGGCGCCCCAGGATATTTCCTTCGACGCGATGGCGCAGAAGCAGCAGCAGGTCGCTGCCATCATTCTGCGCGATCCGGCCGTCGAGAGCATTGCTTCGTTCATTGGTACCGACGGCATCAATACCACGCTGAACAGCGGGCGGATCAACATCAACCTCAAGCCCCTGGATCAGCGCTCGCCAAGTGGCACCAGCGCGTCCAACGTCATTCGCCGCCTGCAGAATAAGCTCGGTGGAGTCTCCGGCATGCATCTCTACATGCAGCCGGTACAGGACATCACCGTGGACGACCGCGTGAGCCGCACCCAGTACCAGTACACGCTGGAAGATCCGGACGTGAACGAACTGAATGAGTGGACCAACAAATTTGTCGAGCGGTTGAAGAAGATCGATGTACTGGAAGACGTAGCCACCGACCAGCAAACCGGCGGCCGCGCGGTTTCGCTGATGATCGACCGGGTTACCGCCTCCCGACTCGGCATCGCCCCCACAACGATTGATAACACGCTGTACGATGCCTACGGCCAGCGCCTCATCAGCACGCTTTATACCCAGCTGAACCAATACCACATCGTGCTGGAAACCGCGCCGCAATGGGCACAGGATCCGGCTAATCTTGGCGATCTCTACATTCAGGGCAACGCGTCGGCGGGCGCAAGTGGAGCCGGCGCAGTCACCTCTTTTTCATCTTCGGCCTCGGCCTCGGCTGGCTCCAACGCGCTCACCACGGGCACGAAATACACCCCGTCGTCCAGTGTCCTGACCGCACCGTCGCGAGCCGTCGGCGGCGTCTCAAGTCTCCAGGGCGCGTCCTCCATCAACGGAGGCTCCGTGGCCGGCACCACGCCAAACGCTATTACCTCGAGCGCCGGCTCGCACGCCATTCCGCTCAGTGCCTTCACGCAGGCCACCACCACCACCGAAGCGCTGTCGATCAACCATCAGGGGCAGTTTCCGGCCGTTACCGTGTCCTTCAATTTGGCTCCCGATGCTTCCCTCGGCACGGCGATCACCGATATCGACAAGGCGGCCGATCAACTCCATTTTCCGGCCAGTCTGCAGGCCTCCTTCCAGGGCACTGCGGCCGCGTTTAAAAATTCACTTTCGAACGAAGCCCTGCTGATCCTCGCTGCGCTGGTTACCGTCTACATCGTTCTGGGCGTTCTCTACGAGAGCTTCATCCACCCCATCACGATTCTCTCTACGCTGCCTTCTGCCGGCGTCGGCGCATTACTGGCGCTCATGCTTTTCCGCCAGGACCTCAGCGTTGTTGCCATCATCGGCATCATCCTCCTCATCGGCATTGTGAAGAAGAACGGCATCATGATTGTCGATTTCGCGCTCGAAGCCGAGCGCGAACAGGGCAAGGATTCAACCGAAGCCATCTTTGAAGCCAGCATGCTTCGCTTCCGGCCCATCATGATGACCACGATGGCAGCCCTCCTTGGAGGACTACCTCTGGCGCTCGGTCGCGGCCTCGGTTCGGAACTGCGCAGACCGCTGGGCATCGCGATGGTCGGAGGGCTGCTGCTCAGCCAGATTCTCACCCTCTACACCACGCCCGTCATCTATATCTTTTTCGATCGACTTGGTCAGCGCATCTCGGGGCGTCGGCCTTCTGTCCGCGCCGCCGAGCACACCGGACCTTCGGTGCCCACCGCTGAGGAGCGCCACCTGTGAGCTTCTCCTGGGCATTCATCAAGCGGCCGGTGGGCACCACGCTGCTCACCATTGCCGTGGCCATTGCGGGGGCGATTGGATTTATGGTGCTCCCGGTGGCACCACTGCCCCAGGTGGATTTTCCCACCATCAACGTGAGCGCCAGCCTGCCCGGAGCCAGCGCTGCCATCATGGCTGCTTCCGTCGCAACACCGCTGGAACGCCAGCTCGGACACATCGCCGGCATCACGGAGATGACTTCATCGAGCAGCCTCGGCAGCACTCGCATCACCATGCAGTTCGACCTGAGCCGGAACATCGACGGTGCGGCACGCGACGTGCAGGCGGCGATCAACGCTGCTCGCACTTACTTGCCGGCGAATCTGCCATCCAATCCTCGCTTCTTCAAATCGAATCCCGCTGACGCGCCCATCATGATTCTCGGCCTGACGTCGGACAAGTACGACGTGACGAAGGTCTACGACCTGGCATCGACGGTTCTCGAGCAGAAGCTGTCAACCATTGATGGCGTCGGCCAGGTCTTCGTCGGAGGCGGCGCAACACCGTCCGTTCGAGTCGAAGTCGACCCAACGAAGCTGGAGAGCTACGGCCTGACCCTCTCCACCGTGCGCTCCACGCTGAGCCTGCAGAATTCGCACAGCCCCCGCGGCCAGCTTTCCGATGGCGCGGTTACCGCCGATATCATCACCAACGATCAGATTTCAAAGGCGGATGATTACAAGCCGCTGGTCATCGGCTATCACAACGGCGCGGCGGTTCGCCTGTCCGATGTTGCTGCCGTGAACGACTCGACTGAGAATCTTCGTACCGCGGGGTACATGGATGGCACGCGTGCCGTGTTCATCATCCTGTTCCGCCAGCCAGGCGCCAACATCATTCAGACAGTCGACAACATCAAAGCGCAGCTCCCCTTTCTCACCGCTGTTCTGCCGCATGGCATCAACATCACGACTGTCCTGGACCGAACCACCACTATCCGCGCTTCGGTGGCGACGGTGGAAAAGACCCTCATCGGCTCAATCGTGCTGGTCGTGCTGGTCGTGTTCATCTTTCTGCGCAGCCCGCGCGCCACGCTCATCCCCAGCGTCGCCGTTCCTGTTTCTCTGATCGGGACCTTCGCCGTGATGTACCTGCTCGGCTTCAGTCTCGACAATCTCTCGCTGATGGCACTCACCATCGCTACCGGTTTCGTCGTCGACGACGCCATCGTAGTCATGGAGAACATTACCCGCCATCTGGAGAGTGGCATGCCGCCTTTCAATGCCGCGCTGGTCGGTGCTCGCGAGATTGGCTTTACGGTCTTCTCCATCAGCATGTCGCTGATCGCTGTGTTCATCCCAATTCTCATGATGGGCGGGATCATCGGACGGCTCTTCCGCGAATTTGCGATTACGCTCTCCGTCGCAATCGTCGTTTCGATGGTCGTCTCGCTGACCACCACTCCGATGATGTGCGCCCATCTGCTGAAACACCGGGAAGAGGGCGAGAAGCACAACATCTTCTACCGCGCGAGCGAAAGATTCTTTGACGGCCTGCTTTCCATCTATCGTGGTTCGCTGCGCTGGGCACTTGATAATCCGGTACTCATCCTGATTGTGCTGGGCCTGACCATCGCTCTGAACCTGGTGGTCATCGTTCGCATTCCCAAAGGATTCTTTCCTCAGCAGGACACCGGCGCGGTCGTGGGCGGCGTCCAGGGACCGCAGGATGCCTCCTTTGCCTTCATGAACTACTCGATCCAGCAATTGGTGAAGGTCATCCGCACCAATCCCAACATCGCACACGTAAATGCCTACACCGGCGGCAACGGATCCAGCAACGGCGGCTTCATTTACATTGCACTCAAGCCCCTGGGCAGTGGTCCGGGTGAACGTACGGAAAGCGCTATGCAGGTCATCGGCGACCTCCGCCCCAAAATGGCCCGTCTGCCAGGCGCCTCAGCCTTCCTGCAGCCCGTCCAGGACCTCCGTATCGGTGGTCGCGGCAGCAACTCGCTGTATCAGTACACCATCCAGTCCGATGACATTCCTGACCTCGCGAAGTGGGGCCCCATCCTGCTCGAGAACATGCGTAAGCTCCCCGGCCTGCAGGACGTGAACTCGGACCAGCAGAACGGCGGGCTCGAACAGATGCTCGACTACGACCGGGTCACGGCCGCGCGCCTCGGGCAAACGCCGCAAAGCCTGGACTCTGCACTCTACAGTGCCTTCGGACAGTCGCAGGTCTCCGTTATCTACACGCAGCTCAACCAGTATTACGTGGTCATGGAGGTCGCGCCCCAGTACTGGCAATCGCCCGAGGGATTGAAGGACATCTGGCTGAACACGGGCAGTTCCGGCGGCGCAGGCATTAACGACATGAGTCCCCTGGCCACCATGACCCGGGTCCGAGTCAACACCACCCCACTTCAGGTCAGCCACACCGGTTTATTCCCTTCGGTCACCGTCTCTTTCAACCTTGCCCCCGGCATGTCGCTCAGCGATGCCATTCGTGAGGTCACCCAGATGGAAGAGCGGCTGGGAATGCCGTCGACGGTTCACGGCCTGTTCGCCGGAACCGCCCAGGCCTATCAGGCCTCGCTCGCGACCGAGAAGTATCTGGTGATTACGGCTATCCTCGCGGTCTATATCGTGCTCGGCATTTTGTACGAGAGCCTGGTGCACCCGTTCACCATTCTCTCCACGCTGCCCTCGGCCAGCATCGGCGCGATGCTCGCATTGATGATCTTCGACATCGACCTGAACGTCATCTCCATCATCGGCATCATCCTGCTCATCGGCATTGTGAAGAAGAACGCTATTATGATGATCGACTTTGCCCTGATGGCGGAGCGCGAGGAGCAGAAATCCACGCGCGACGCCATCTTTGAGGCCTGCATGCTGCGTTTCCGGCCGATCATGATGACCACCATGGCCGCGATCTGCGGCGCTCTGCCGCTCGCTTTCGGCACAGGTACCGGCTCGGAACTGCGTCGCCCCCTCGGCATCACGATTGTCGGTGGACTCCTGCTCAGCCAGCTCGTGACCCTCTACACCACGCCCGTGGTCTACCTGACCCTCGATGCTCTGCGCCTCCGCATCATGGGCAGGACGCACGATACTTTCCGGCCGGAAATAGAAGGAGCCGCGTCGTGAGGGCCGGAAGAAAGATGTCTGGAATCGTCCGAAACCGTGGCGCGCTGATCGCGTTCGCATCGGCTGCTCTCGCCCTGGTCACGCTGGCCGGTTGCCGTGTTGGTCCGAAATATCACCCGCCTGCGCCGCCCAGGGCCACCGCACCCAACTACAAAGAATCCACGGTGAACTTCCAGGATGAGCCGGGCTGGAAGGTTGCCAGCCCGCAAGACGCGATGCTGCGCGGCAACTGGTGGGAGATTTTCCATGAACCGGAGCTGAACGCCCTCGAAGACCAGCTCAATATCAATAACCAGAACATCAGGCAATTCTTCGAGCAGTACATGGCCGCGCGCGCGGTCGTCGCCGAGGCGCGCTCGCAGTTCTGGCCGACCATCACCCTCGGACCCTCTTTCAGCCGCCAAAAGAGCTCCGGCAATCTGCGCTCATCGAGCGTTGCCAACACGGGAACCACCAGCTCCACCTGGGCCATTCCCGTCGACGCCACCTGGGCGCCGGATATCTGGGGGAAGATTCGCAACCAGGTGCGCACGGCGGAATACGCCGCTCAGATCAGTGCTGCCGATCTCGAAAACGAAAAGCTGACTGAGCAGGCCTCCCTGGCCCAGTACTATTTCGAGATTCGCGGCCAGGACATGCTGCAGCAGATTCTCAATCAGACGGTCGAGGCCGATCAGAAAGCACTGGATGCGACCCGGGGTTCCTACGACGCCGGCGTAGGGGACTACATTTCGGTCGTCGAAGCCCGCAATACGCTGCTGAGCGCCCAGTCTTCCGCCACCAACGCAGGCCTGCTCCGCGCCCAGTACCAGCACGCCATCGCGATGCTGCTTGGCAAAGTCGCCACCGACTTCACCATTCCAGTGCGCCCCATGAACTATGCGCCGCCGGCCATTCCCACGGGTGTGCCCTCCCAATTGCTTGAGCGCCGGCCCGACGTAGCTGCGGCTGAGCGAACCCTCGCCGAGGCGAATGCCACCATCGGCATCGGTTATGGCGCGTTCTTTCCGCAAATCAACCTGTCGGCCACCGGAGGCACTGAGTCCTCGAATATCGCACGTTTAGCGGACTGGCCCAGCCGCTTCTGGTCGATCGGTATCAATGCGGCCCAGGTCCTCTTCGATGCCGGGCTCTACCGAGCGGCTCTGCACCAGTACGAGGCGCAGTACAACGCTGACGTCGCCAGCTACCGGCAGACCTCCCTGACTGCGTTTCAGCAGGTCGAAGATGCTCTGGCAGCCACGCGCATCTATTCGCAGCAGATCCTCCACGAAGAAGAAGCGGTGAAGTCCGCCCAGGAGTTTCTCGATCTGGAAACCCAGCGTTATCAATTGGGCGTCGATCCATACGTCGACGTGGTCACAGCGCAAACCACGCTGCTCGGCGACCGGCAAACTTTGAATGCTCTGCACATCTCGCAAATGATCGCGACGGTGCAGCTGGTGCAGGCACTGGGCGGCGGATGGGATCGTTCGCAGCTGCCATCTCCGGAACAAGTCGGCGCAAAAGCCCCGAACAGCGCTTACACCATCGAGAAGTAAGCTTCTTCCTGATCGCCTGCAGTGCCACTGACCTGCAAACTTCAGTTCGTGGTGCACCTCGCCCGTGCACTTCGCCCGAACACCGCCGGCAGAGCGGCTTTCTGCGGTTTTCAGCGTCCAGGACCGTTCTTCTTCAGTACGAAATTCTCTCTCTAACCCTGACCACAGGTCCTCTTTTCTGAAACGACAGACACCTTCGGAACACCAGAGTTCTGTTACTGCGAAGCCCCGAAGTTCGCTCACCAAAGATTCGCCGGAAACAGGCGTTAGATGTTGATTTTCAATGGTATAAACGAGCATCGAACAAGCAGTAAGACGTACAAAGAGGACGTCGAATGCTGCCTTATCTCTCCGTGATTATTTCCGTTCGCAACGAACGGAAAATGCTGCCTGGGCTCA
>DASZYN010000083.1:0-2321 GCA_035545435.1 Acidobacteriaceae bacterium
GGCGACCTCGTCTGGCTGCTGGTCGGCTTCATCTTCTTCTTCTCGATCTCACAGGGTGCGGTCATCTGGGTTTACATCTCGGAAGTCTTCCCGACGCGCGTCCGTTCCAAAGGGCAGAGCCTTGGTTCCAGCTCGCACTGGATCATGAACGCGTTCATCTCGGGACTTTTCCCCTGGGTTGCAGCCCACTCCAAAGCCGCGCCGTTTGGATTCTTTGCCGCGATGATGGTTCTTCAGTTCTTTGTGGTGCTGTTTATGTATCCGGAGACGAAAGGCGTCAGCCTCGAACAGCTCCAGCACAAACTGGGGATCGACTAGCTTCGAAGCATAACCCTGATGGTGCCCCGTATCCCTGGTGGGTGAGTTGTCAGACAGATCGCGCTTTCTGTTGGGAGGGAGTCAAACTCTCCCAACGATCCAGGCGGCAAGCACGGCAGCCGTCAGCGTCGACAGAGCATTCACAGCATCGTTATTCAGCCACCCCTGGCGCTCCGGCCCGGCGCCCAGGAGGGAGTCGACCACCGTCCCGGCGATCCCCGCCGCCCACGCAACCGCTGCATCGACCCGCGACAACTGCGGCAGAGCCAGCAACGCGACCCCCACCACGACTGCAGCCCC
This sequence comes from Acidobacteriaceae bacterium, assembly GCA_035545435.1. GTDB lineage: Bacteria > Acidobacteriota > Terriglobia > Terriglobales > Acidobacteriaceae > Palsa-343. Next base: position 619 of record DASZYN010000083.1, read on the forward strand.
GATCGCACCGGCCAGCGTGCCCGCCAGGGACATCGCGCCATCGGTACCCGCTGGAACACGCCGCAGACTTGTGATCATCCGCGGCGTTCCACCCAGCACCTGGCCCAGCTCCGACGAAAGCGTATCTGCACAGGCTTCAGCCATCGCTGCCGTCATGACCGTCAGGCGGGCCGCCATGGCCGCCCGTCCGCCGAACGCCGCCGGCGTGAACACATGTGCGACCGAGAGCGGAATCCCAGCCAGCGCCGCAACGCCCAAATTCGCCGCTACCTGCGCTGCGGTCCGCCCGCGCCGCCCTTCGGCGATACCCAGCGACTCCTTGCGCCGGCGGCCAAACCGGGTCGCCGAAAACGTGAGGGTCAGCAGGGCGAGCAGCGGCCAAAGCGCCGTGTGCCATCCCGGAGTCTGCAGCCACAGAGCGCCGGCGATCAGCGCTCCGGTGAGCGCCGCGCCCGAAGTGGCTGCCCTCGCAGCGAAGACCACTCCGGCCAGCAGCAGACACAGCCCTGCGCCGATCCACAACGACCGATCGTGTGCGTACCAAAGCTGACCCGCTTCGAGCGTCAGCCAGACCGCGGTGAACGGGATGAGCGCCAGCAGCACTGCCTGCGACTGCCATCGCAGCGGTGCCTGGTGCGGCCGAGAATCGGGACCCTTTGCGTCGCTCATCGTCTATAGGTCATGCGCGGCGATGTCGTGCCGCGTACAGTACAATCATCTTTTCTACCAGCAACGAGTGAAAAGCCGTGTCCGGAAATGCCGGGCCGGCCTGAGGAGTTGGGTATTGCGATTGCGTTGTAAGGCATCTCTGCTGAGCCGCCCCGTCCTGAACAGCCAGGTGCGCGGAACCGGAATCCTTTCTCATCGAATCTTTGCCCCCGTCCTTGCCGTCGCAGCAGCGGCGGGTCTGGCGGTTATCGTTGCCCTGCCGGTGGGCTGCGGCAACCAGTATCGGCCGGTCATCACCCCTATTAATCCCACGGGTCCGGCCGCATCGCCTACGGCATATATCACGGTCGTGTCACAGCCGGGCTTCTCACCCCTGCCGGCGACCTCCGCATCGCCCTGCACAGGGACGCAATACGCGACGCCAGCCATCTACACCCTGCTCGACTTCGCGGGCGATTCGGTGATGGCGCAGGCCAATGGCGGGCTGGGCCCCCTGACCTTCTCTCTGGACTCCTCCGGTTCCACCGTCTACACGCCGAATTGCGACGGCTCCCTGACGACAACCACCTCGACGACCACCTCTCTGCAGACCAAAAATGTGTTGACGAGTACACTGCTGCCGGGATCGGAGCCGACGAACACGCTCCTTGCGAATGGGCAGCTGTATGTGACGGAAGTCGGACTGCACGGGCCTACTTGCCTGACCACCAACTGCGTGGCACAGATGACCGGCCTTCCCTCTGCGTTGAAGCAGGAAATACCGGTGGCGCCGTCGCTGATCAATCTCACCGGATACGGTACCGCGCAACGCATGTACGCCATCAGCCAAGGCAATTCTGGCGGCGGAGCGCAGCCGGCTTGGGGTGACTGCGCCACTCCTTCGGCGGTCACAGCAACGGGCGAAGCCGATGCCATCGAGACGGTTTCGAACACGATTTCAGCGCGGCTGCCCCTGGGCATCTGCCCTGTGTACGGATTCATGACGTTCGATGGGCAGCGAACCTTCATCATGAACCGTGGCAGCGGTACGGTGA
>DASZYN010000084.1:0-3822 GCA_035545435.1 Acidobacteriaceae bacterium
AGCAGCGGCCCACGTCCGTCGGCCGGTCCCCGTCCGCCCAGCGGTCCCCGTCAGCAAAAAGGCGGCGACAAACCCTGGCAGCGCCGAAAAGATGCATTCCCGCCCAGGCCGTTCCGCGATCGGCAGGGTCCGCCGGAAAGCTCCGCAGCAGCGTCGGACCGCCCTGCGCAGGGAGATCGCCCCGCAGGCAAGGCGCCCTGGCGCGGCCGCCCCGAACGCCCCGCACCATTCGGCAAGAAACGACAGCCCGGCGGAGATCGTCCCTGGCGCGAGCGCCCCGCAGGGCCTCCGCCGTTCCGCAAGACCGGCGGGCCGTCGAGCAATCGCGCGGCAGGCCGTCCGCCGTTCCGCAAAGCCGGCGAACAGCGCCGCGATCAGACCGAAGTTCGTCCACCGTTCCGCAAAGACCGCGAGCCATCGCGTGATCGGTCCGAAAGGCGTCCCCCCTTCCGCAAGACCGGTGGCCCGTCGAGCAATCGCACGGCAGGCCGTCCGCCGTTCCGCAAAGCCGGCGAACAGCGTCCGGATCGGCCCCAGCGCCCACCCCAATTCCGCCGAGATCGCAGCAACCAAAGCCAGAGCAGGGGCCCGAGTCAGGGCAAGCGTCCGTGGAGCGGCCGTCCCGCGTTCGGTGCAAAGCGCCCAACTTCTGCCGAAGGCGCCGGCAAACCCTCCGCCGCGCCCGGACGCCCGTTTCGTCCCGGCAAACCCTTCGCCGGCAAATCTTTTTCCGGCAAGCCCGGCCGTTCCGGTCCACCCAAAAACAAATTTCGCAAATCGTTCCCCGGAAAACAAAAACCGCGCAAGAATCGTAGTCAGAACCAGGAAGAGACTCCTGAATGAATCGCGGCCCGATTATCGCCATCGACGGCCCGGCCGGCGCGGGCAAAAGCACTGTGGCGCGCCACCTCGCCCATCACTTCGGTCTTCTCAATCTCGAAACCGGCGCCATGTACCGCGCCTTCGCCCTCAAGGCCATCCAGTGCGATCAGGACTTCGACGACGCCTCCGCTCTGGAACGCCTGGCGCGCGACACCGAGATCCGTCTCGAACCCGACCGCTCCGCCAATCGCATTTATCTCGATGGCCAGGACGTCACCGAACGCATTCGCGATGCCGATGTCACCCAGGGTGCTTCACGCATCAGCGTCCATCCTGCCATTCGCGCATGGCTCGTCGATCTGCAGCGCGAGCTCGGCCGCCACGGCGGCATTGTGATGGAAGGCCGCGACATCGGCACCGTCGTCTTTCCCGACGCTGATGTCAAAGTCTTCCTCGATGCCTCACCCGAAGCACGAACCCAGCGCCGCTACGAGCAAAACTCCGGCAACGGTACCGTGGCCGCCGATTCTTCCGACGTCTTTCGCGAGCTGCGCGAACGCGACGAACGCGACCGCGGCCGCGCGAACTCCCCGCTCCACCCCGCGCCGGACGCCATCGTCATCGACTCCACCGCGCTCTCTCTCGCCGAAGTCCTCGCCCGCATCGAAGACCTCGTCCGCCCCCTCCTCGCCCGTCGCGGCCCCATGGAAAAAGTCAGCTGACGGTTTAATTATCTTGCCTTCCGTATCGCTACGCGATACACTCCTTGGTGTGATCCGCACCTTCGAGCACAAAGGTCTCGAAAAGTTCTTTCGTACTGGATCACTGGCAGGCATTCAGGCGAAGCACGCCCGGCGCCTTCGTGTCCAGCTGGCGATGCTCGATCAGGCCCGCCAACCTGAGGATATGAACGCACCCGGCTGGCGGCTGCATCCACTGCAAGCCCGGTTGCGAGATCATTGGGCCATCTCAGTCAGCGGAAACTGGCGGCTCACATTCAGGTTTGAAGGCGAAGACGCTATCCTGGTCGATTATCAGGACTATCACTAAGGGAGTTAAGTTATGCGCATGCACAATCCGCCGCACCCCGGCGAAGTGATCCGCGAGTATCTCGGCGACATAAGTGTCTCCGCCGCCGCCGAGCATCTCGGCGTCGGTCGCGTGACCCTGTCGCGCGTCCTGAATGGTAACGCTGCAGTGTCTCCCGAGATGGCAATCCGCCTGGCGGCCGCATTCGGCACTTCAACACCGGAAGTTTGGCTCGGCCTGCAGGCGCAGTACGATCTATGGCAAGTGCAGAAGCATAACCCCATCAAAGTCCGTCCCCTGCCGCGCCTTCAACAGTCCTGAACCAGAGCGAACGCCTGTTTCAAAATCAAAACGCCCTCCCAAAAGGAGGGCGTTTTAGTTCCACACCACACCGCGGCTATTCTTCCTCCGACTTCGTGCCCGGCGCAGCCTTAAAATGCTTCCCCGGAGCCTCCGGCGGTGTCGGCGGTTTCGGTGGCGTCAACGACACCGTCGTCGCGTCACCCTTCCGCAGTTCCAGGTTTCCATGCTCGGTCTCCAGCTGCAACTGCACGCCGCCATGCCCCACCGAGCCCGCCAGCGTCTGCCGTCCGCCATCGGTTGAAGTCTTCAGAGGAAAATCCGTTCGGATCGCCTCATCCGCACTCGTGCTGCCCGTGACCGTAAAGTTCCCATTCTCCGGCATGGTCACGATCACGTTCCCCGTGTGATCGGTGATCTGCAGATTGCCTAATGGATTCGCTGCCACGATGTTCACATCGCCGTTCGTATCCTCGATGTGAATATCCCCCGCAATCTGCGTCAGATCGATGTCCTTCGATTTAGCCAGCACACGCACCGGACCCCCCGCCTGGCTTACGCTCAGATCGCTCTTGTCCAGCGTCATCGAGCCCATCAGATGCGGAATCTCCAGCGTCGTCTGGTTGGAGTGGAAGTGCACGCCCGCTGCGATCTGCTCCAGGTGAATGTCGCCGAAAAACTCGCCATTGATCGTCACCGGCCCCTGGATCTGCGACAGCGTTACATCGTCCCCCAAACCATCCACCAGCACCCGGCCCTGCACGTTATGCGCGGAGAAGTCCCCGTGACTGATGTGCCCCTCCGCATCGCCCCCGATGTCCTCCAGCTTCACCTCGCCGTGATTCGCGCTCACCTGAATGCCGCCGGTGAGGCCATCCGCCGTCACATCGCCGCGCCCCGTCTTCACCGTCGCGTAGCTTGCCGCGGGCAGCTCCACCGTCAGATCGACCCGCGCGCCCTGTTTCTCCGGCACCGTAATGACCGCGCCGCCGCCGGTCGCCTCCACCTTCGGCTTCAGCTCCTCAAACAGCTTCTGCGCCTCGGAGTCGGAGTTGCGGTGCACCATCTGGTGCGCCCGCAGGTGCATCTGGTTATCCCCGGAAGGCGTAATCGTGACATCGCCCTGCGGGTCGTCGATCGTGATCAGCGGCTTTGCCGCCGTCAGCACCTGGTCGATCTGCACATCGTTGTCGTGCTCCTGGCCCATCCAGTTCCAGAAGTTATCGTTGTCGTCCCCCATCTCCCACGAGAACGGTCCCATCAGGTGCCCATTCCGCGACACCCATCCGAGACAGATCATCAGGATCACCAGCCACACGATCCCGCCCATCGAGCGCCTTCCGGCCCATGGCCGGTTCCAGTCCAGAAAATGCTCACCCAGCAGCAGGCCGCCCATCACAATCAGCAGCAGCGGCCACCACCGCGCGTACCAGCTCCAGAACTCGCCCGGATCCATTTTCCCCGTCGACATCAGCAGTGCGATCACGCCAATCGTCAGCAGGATCAGCGGCCCCACAAACGTCGGCCGATGCCATCCGCGCCAGTAGCTCCGGTAGTAGTCCTTCTGCGCGCGCATCTGCGCCTTCCACTGTGCCCGCTGCGCTCGCGCTGCCTGTTTGGCCTGCCACCGCGCTTCCCGCGATGTCCAGGATGGAGGTGTGGATGCCATCT
>DASZYN010000085.1:0-9157 GCA_035545435.1 Acidobacteriaceae bacterium
CGCGAATGCATCACTCGCGCGTGCGACGGAAGTGACCTGGCTCCAGTCAGATGGCTCGTTGTCAAACTTGTCAACTCCGCCGAACTTGCCCGGAATCAATCAACTCCACGCTCGCCCCCGAAAAAAAGCGAGCCTCAAACCCTGGCCCAACCGTCACTCCCTTGTAGACCATCCCGGATCCCTGCGCGTCCAATCTCCCAACAAGCGGCCAACGCTCCCCGGATTCCGTCGCCGCCCGGCCCGAAGCCAACCTCCCTGACCTCGACCCCAGGAGCTTCTCCATGCGCCGCTTCCCCATCCTGACCGCCGCTCTCCTCGCCCTCACCCTCTCCGCCCATGCCGCGAAGGTTGGCGACCCCGCTCCCGACTTCACCGCCACCGATTCCCACGGCCAAACCCACAAGCTCTCCGAGTACCGCGGCAGGTTCGTCGTCCTCGAGTGGACCAACAGCAACTGCCCCTTTACGAAAAAGCACTACACCAGCGGCAACATGCAGGCCCTGCAGAAGGAGTGGACCGCGAAGGGCGTCGTCTGGCTCACCGTCCTCTCCTCCGCCCCCGGCAACGACGGCTACAAGACGGCTGCCGAGGAGAATGCCTGGGTCGAACAGATTCACGCCGCTCCCACCGCCGTCCTGCTCGACCCCAGCGGTGCCCTCGGCCACCAGTACGAAGCGAAAACCACGCCCGACATGTTTGTCATCGATCCCAACGGCAAGCTGATCTACTCCGGCGCCATCGACGACCGTCGTACCGTCGACCCCTCCGACGTAAAGGGAGCAAAGAACTACGTCGCAGACGCCCTGACAGAAGCCATGGCCGGTCAACCCATCCAAATCGCCTACACCCGCTCCTACGGCTGCAGCGTCAAGTACACCGGGACCGATTAGACGCAACAGAACAATGCGGTGGCAGCCCTCGCCCCACAGCTTGATGGCCGCGCGATCTAGGAGACCCGGCCAGGAAAACCCGGGGCATCCTTCACCCTTTCCGCCTGCAGCAGATGCCGCCGCAGGTGGCCGGAGAGGATTTGGAAGCCGGTTCCGACGGTGAAGTGAATCACTCCGATGAGCGGGTTTTTGAAGCGGATGCGATTCACATTGAGGTCCTGAGCACACACAAGGGTTTCTCGGATGGCCTGGGTGCTCTTCAGGAAACGATCGAGGATGGACGGATCGACAGGTCCGGTTCCGGGAACGATCTTCCTGGGCGCGCGCGTGCGCGAGGTCGCAGGAGACGGTTCGATGAAGCTGCGCATGAACCACCTGCCAAACCATCCCGGAGTGATCTCCTGGACTGGAGAAACCGGCTTGCCTGGGAGCGCAGCGGCGATCGCTGGCAGATAAGCCTCATGGGTCATGCACAGGTGCTCGAGGCATTGGCCCACACTCCAGGCCCCTGGCTGCGGCTGCCAGTTGAGCTGTTCGGCACCGAGTCCCGCCACCAGTTGTTGGGTTCGAGCGTCGCTGTCATCCAACTCGGCGTTCAGCCGAACTCGCCACGCGGGAGCGGGACTCTGACCTGGGTGCGTCACAACCCTAAGGATACTGGAGACACGAACCGCTATCTGCCCCCGCTCTGCCGAGCCACCTCGCGATCTCCCACGCACCAGGGGAACTCACGGCACCGGCTCCTCCCTGTACAGCTGCGCCGTGTGCCGAGCCGCCACCATCACCGCCATCCCCAGCATTCCCGCGGCTCCGATCGCTCCACCCACATCGAACAGCATCCATCGATGCCCGAGTACCGTGATCCACGGACTGAACAGCAGTCGCAGATTGGCCGCGATCAGCAGAATCCGCAGCTCCGTCGGCCCAAACCATCCCTGCGACATCTCGAACCGCCCCAGCGTGTACGTCGCCAGATAGCTCTCGCCAGCAAGGAGCAAAAACGTCACCAGCATCGCCGCCGCTACCCACCCGTGCACCAGACCCGAGACCGCCAGTCCACCCAGCAGCGCTGCCGACCCGAAGATGTCCACGACGTGATCCACGTAGAAGCCATACCGCGGCCGCTGCTGTTGACGTACCCGCGCCAGCGTTCCGTCCAGGCTGTCGCCCAGCCAGTTCAGAACGATGAACCCAATGCCGGGAATCAATGCGCGCCGATCCCATCGCGCCAGGGCATAGCAGGCGCCCGCCGCAACCTGCGCGCTCAGCCCCAGCGCCGTCAATCCATCCGACGTCACCCACCGCGGAGCCCGCTCCGCCATCCACAGCAGCAAGCGCTTCTCCGCACCGGCTGTCAGCGTTCGATGGATTCGAGCCGCGCTTTTGAACCCCGATCTCTCCACCGCTGCAATATTTGTAACCATCACCGTCACCTATTCCCCATCGCCACGACTCCCGGTTCCGGCTTTCTGCTGGTCCCTGCCATGGCCCTCGACGCAGCGGCCAGCGTGAACGCCAGCGACTCCCGAGGCACGCTCTCCACAAAGGGCCCGACGATCCACCCCAGCCCCATCGGAATTCCCCGCGTCAGCGATACCGACTCCACCTGCACATACAGCCCGCCATCGCGCTCCTGCCAAGTCCAGTAGGTGTTGATCCGCCACAGAAACCCGTGCTCCTCCTCCGGCCTCAGCGCTCGCTCGTGGCTTGTGCCCACATCTGCGATCTCGTCCACCCGCATACTCCGCGATGCGTTCCACCCGTCCTCGGGATCCAGCCGCCCGAACCGCACGTCATAGGTTGTGTCCAGCACCACCGTGATCACGTGCTTCTGCCGCACCCGCATCATGCCCTGCACATGATCGCCGTCCGCCAGCAGCGTCCGCCCCGACATCACCTCCGGCGCAAACACCCGCGCATCAGCGTCGAAGTCCCGCAGCAACTCTTCAAACTCCGCCGCCGTCGCTCCCGGCACAAACGCCGACCCGCGCCAGTCGTGCAACATAGCCCCTTTCAGCTCCGGCGTCTTCACCTGCTCGATCACGACCTCACCGTGCCGCAACTGTGCCCGCCCCTCCGCCATCGATGCATCACCGGTCAGAAACCCTTCCCTCGACCGATGCGCATGCGCCAGCCGTGCCTCCAGCGCCCCAACATACCCATCGAACGCCGCCACCGCCGGCGCGGGAGCCTCAGCCCACGCGCCCGCCGGCGTCAGCGCCATCAATATGCCGAGACCCATACCCAACCCTGCAATCGTCCGCTTCATGTCCCCAACATCCCCCCACCAGCCCTTCGAGGCAATGCAAAGCGGCTCTCTTGTTACAGGAATGTTTCTCACGGCGCAAACCGCACGAATCGCGCGACTTGTTCCGAGTTCTCCATCGGCCCGGCCCGCGGCAAACGCTCCACCATCGACTACACTTGTCCCCGAGCCGATGTCCGAAAACCCCGTATCCGAGCACCCCCGCCGCTACCGCTTCGGAGCCTACGAAGCCGACGCCGCCACGGGCGAGCTGCGCCGTCAGGGCATTCGTCTCCGCCTCAACGCCCAGCCCTTCCAGGTTCTTTGCCTCCTGCTCGATCGCCCCGGCGAGCTTCTCACCCGCGACGAAATCGCCCACGCCCTCTGGCCCGATGGCGTGAACGTGGACGCCGACCATGGCGTCAACTCCGCCGTCAACCGCATCCGCGAAGCCCTCGGCGACTCCGCCTCCAGTCCGCGCTTCATCGAGACCCTGGCCCGCCGCGGCTACCGCTTCGTCGCGCCCGTGGAGCGCATCGGCGATGGATCCATCCCTTCAACCGCCCTCTCTGCCGATGCGCCGGAAGCCGCGCCCTCCCCCGATCAGCCCCGCCACATCCTCACCACCCCGGAAGAACTCCCCACCGTCCCGCATCCGGTCCCGCGCAACCTCTTCCTCGGCTTCCAGCTCATGTACCTCGGCTTCTACATTGGAGCCCTCGCCAACCTTGCCGAAATTCAGGACCTGCTCGCGCCCCTGACCCACCCCGTCACCGTCTTCATGACCCTCATCGTCACGGCCGCCATCCTCATTCCCGTCCGCGCCTTCCTCTTCTGCGCCGTCCTCTTTCGCGCTCCTCGCTTCCGCGACAAATACCTCCGCGTCTGGCCCTTCCTCCTCCCCTTCGACGTCCTCTGGTCGCTCTCTCCCTTCCTGCTCCTCCACCACATCAATTTCGGACTCGCGCTCGCCGCCACCGCCCTCCTGGCCTGGTCACCCTTCGTGCAGCGCTCGCTCATCCTCATGGGCGCCGGAGATCCGCAGGTCTCCACCGATCACTGATTTCTGAGCCCTGTGCCCAGTGCCCTGCAGTCTTTGCCCTGATCGTGCGACCATGTTCGAACCATGCCCCAGCATGCCTCCGAGGGCTCTGAATCAGGCCACAAACTCCACCGCGCTCTCGGTCTTGGTGACCTCGTTCTCGCCCAGATTCTCTGCGTCGTCGGCACCTCCTGGGTCGGCGTCGCTGGCGGGCTCGGCCCAGCCCAATCCCTCACCTGGGTCGCCGCCATGCTCGTCTTCTACGTGCCCATGGCGGCCTCCGTCATCTGCCTCAACCGCGCCATGCCCCTCGAAGGTGGCCTCTACGTCTGGGCCCGCCACGCTTACGGCGATCTCGGTGGCTTCCTCACCGCATGGAACCTCTGGTTCTACGGAATCGCTGTCGTCGCTTCGATCCTCTATGCCATGCCGACAGAGATCTCGTATCTCATCGGTCCCTCCGCCGCGTGGCTCCCGGAAAACCGCCCGGTCTCTCTGGTCATCGTTGTCGTGATGCTCGCCGGCATCATGTTCGCCGCGCTCCGTGGCCTCGAGCTCGGCAAGTGGATTCACAACATCGGCGGCATCGCCATCCTCATCGTCTTCGCCGCGCTGATTCTGCTGCCGCTCGTCGCCTATGCGCGCCATCAGCCCGTTCGCTATGCGCCCTTCACCATCGCCGCTCCACCGCACGACCTGCGCATGCTCGCCCTCTTCGGGCAAATGCTCTTCGGCGCTCTGTGCGGCCTTGAATACATCGCCATCCTCGCCGGCGAAAGCCGCGACCCCGCGCGATCCATCGGACGCTCTGTCGTGATTTCCTCGCCCGTCATCTGCGCGATGTTCATCCTCGGCACGGCGTCCATCATCGCTCTCGTTCCCCGCGCTCGCATTGACTTCATCGCGCCCATTCCCCAGGCCATGCGCCTGACCCTCGGCAACTCCGGCGTGGCGAACCTCGCCGCCATGCTCGCCATCCTGCTTCTCCAGTTTCGCCTCCTCGGAGCCACCAGCTATCTCTTCACCGGCGTCACCCGCCTCCCCATGGCCGCGGGCTGGAATCACCTGGTCCCGGCATGGTTCACGCGGCTACATCCCCGCCGCGCCACACCCACGAACTCCATCCTCTGCACAACCGCCATCGCTTTGGCCCTCGTCCTCCTCGCCAGCACCGGCGTGCATGCGCAGGAGGCCTACCAACTCCTCACCAATGCCAGCCTGACCCATTACGAGGTCGCTTACCTCGCCATGTTCGCCATTCCGCTGGTTGGCGCCGCCGCTCTGCGCCGCTCCCTTCCGCGCTGGCTCAAGTGGACCTCCGTAGCCGGATTCCTCGCGACGCTCTTCAGCCTGCTGATCTCGGCCTATCCCTTTGTGAACGTCGTCAACGCCCACATCTACGCCATCAAGATCCTCTCGACGATCCTCGTCTCGAATCTCATCGCGTTCTGCTTCTATCGCCTTCGCACCCGGACCGCAGCAAGAGACAAGGCCGCGCTTTCGCGCGCCGCGTGAGACGCTGCCCCTCCACTGTCTCATCCGTATCGCAATGCTAAAATTGCCTGTGTGCCGGGTCCTGCGCGACGCAATCCCGCCAACCCCGCCAGGTCCGGAAGGAAGCAACGGTAACGGGCCAGTGCGTGCGCAGCAGGTCACCCGGTGCACTAAGATCCAGTCCCAACCCCAGGTTAGTCCTCTCCACTCCGCTTCCTCTGTCACCGTCCGCACGATGAACCGCCCCGGCCACGGCACTCCGCTAAAATAGTCCTTTGCTTTCAGGAGCCTTCATTTGAATCTTTCTCTTCGTCCGCGTGTGCCCGTTCGTGCCAAAATCAGCGCCCTCGGAACCTGGACGCCTCCCCGCCTCCTCACCAACGCCGATCTGGAAAGAATGGTCGAGACCTCCGACGACTGGATCACCAGCCGTGTCGGCATCAAGGAGCGCCACATCGTCGAGCCCGGCATGGCCACCAGCCACATGGCTGTCGAAGCCGCAAAACTCTGCCTCGCCGAGCGCGGCATCGATCCCACCGACGTCGAAGTCATCATCGTCGGCACCGTCACCCCCGACATGCTTTTCCCTGCCACCGCCTGCCTCGTGCAGGACAAACTCGGCGCAAAGGGCGCCTGGGGATTCGACCTGTCCGCAGCGTGCTCCGGCTTCGTCTACTCGCTCCAGATGGGTTGCAAGCTCGTCGAGTCAGGCGCACACAAAAAAGTTCTCGTTATCGGCGCCGACACCATGTCGTCGATCATTGACTACACCGATCGCGCCACCTGCGTCCTGTTCGGCGACGGCGCCGGCGCAGTCCTCATCGAACCCGCCGCGGAAGGCGAATACGGCATGATCGACTTCCACCACGAAATCGACGGCTCGGGCGCGTGTTCGCTCTACATGCCCGGCGGCGGCAGTTTGCATCCCTCGACCCATGAAACCGTCGACAAGAAGATGCACTTCGTCCATCAGGACGGCCAGGCCGTCTACAAGTTCGCCGTGCGCAAGATGGTCGAAGCTACGGAGACAGTCCTCAAGCGTAACGGCGTCACCGGCGCCGATCTCGGCTGCTTCGTCGCCCACCAGGCGAACAAACGGATCATCCTTGGAACTTCGGAGCGCCTCGGACTGCCCGAAGAAAAGGTCATTATCAACATCGACCGCTTCGGCAACACCACCTGTGGCACCATCCCGCTCGCGATGGAGACAGCCCGCCAGGAAGGCAAGCTCAACAAGGGTGACCTCGTCCTGATCGCCAGCGTTGGTGCTGGCTTTACCGTCGGCGCGGCTTTGTTGCGCTGGGAATGCTGAATCGGCGTTCGGTTGTGAGGCATCAGCGTTCAGGCCGGTTGGTTCTGAACGCTGAACCTTTCGCTAAGCCTTGCTTCTGACTCCCACCACCACCAGCCCAATACCACCCACCAGCGCGATGGTGCTCAGGATCGGTGAGATCGGCACAGTCTTCGTCGACTTGTGCTCGACCTGGACCGGCCCCATATCGATGTCTTTCTTTTCGTGGGTGAAGCTGAACCCTCCCGCCACAAATCCGATGATCCCCAGGACAATCAGGAGCACACCAACAATCGTTGCTGCTTTCAAATCGTTCCTCCCTTGATGGGGCCGTGACTGTGGAAACTCGCCCGGCCGCCTCAGGGTGAGATGCCTGCCGGACAGAACGCGCACCCCAAATTTCGCCGAGCGAGTTGCCTGATCGCTAAGGGATTTAGCCAACCACTGCTTCACCGCACGCATCGCACCGCTGTCATCATGCCGCCGGAAATTCACTGGCCGGCCATCGCTCTGCGCCTCGTCCTCACCGTGCTTGCAGGCGCCGCGCTTGGCACAGACCGCAGCCGTAACGGTCATCCCGCTGGACTACGCACCACTCTCCTCGTCACGCTCGCGGCATCTGTGGCCATGATCCAGATGAACCTGCTTATTTCCACAAACGGGAAGCCGCCCAACTCCTACGCCGTGATGGATCTCATGCGCCTGCCCCTTGGCATCCTCACCGGTGTTGGGTTCATCGGCGCCGGAGCGATTGTTCGCAAGGGCGACATGGTTCTTGGCGTCACGACCGCGGCAACCCTCTGGTTCTCCACCGTCGTCGGCCTTTGCCTCGGCGGCGGCCAGCTTGTCCTGGGCTGCGTTGCAACGGTCATCGGCTATCTCACCCTGACCAGCCTGCGCTGGTTCGAGCGTCGCCTCGAGAAGTTCCAGCCGGCGACGCTCGTCCTGGTCACCAGCGGGTCGTCGCTCACGGCTGAGGATCTGCGCGCACAACTCCAGGCCGCCCGCTTTCGCGTCCGCTCCATCTCGATCGACCACTCACCGGAAGATCGGCGCCTCCGCCTCCGCTGCGAGGTTCGGTGGCCCGCCGACTCAAGCTCCGCCGCCCTGCCCAACATCCTGCGGAATCTGGAGCGGACACCTGGACTCGTGCGTCTCTCCTGGCACACAGTTTCCACCTCGTCACATTAAGGAGCAGAACCCCCGGGGGCTGCGTCTCTATGGATGCCGCGCACCAGCGGCGATACGATAGTCCTGAGGTAAGAATGGCTTCCCGTCAGTTCCGGCTCCGTCACGGCTGTGTGTGCGCGTGTGTATCGACTCTGTTTGCCCTCACCGGCTGCGGCCAGTTCTTTCCCCCTCTCACCAGTGGTGGAGGCGGTGGCGGCGGCACATCGACCGGGGACTACCTTTACGTCGGAAACCTCGGCACCAATCCGCTGAGCATCGCTGGCTTCTCGATCGGAACCACCTCCCTGAGCGGTATATCCGGCTCGAATTGGTCTGTTGAGCTGGAGCCCACAGCTCTGGCAGTCACCCCGACCGACACCTACCTCTATCTGGGCAGCGCTGCGGGTGGCATCTACGTCTACACCATCGGCTCCAATGGGGCTCTTACCATCGCCAACAACGGATCGCCTGTTGCCACCGGAGTCTCTCCCTCCGTCCTCCGGGTGGACCCCACAGGTAAATGGCTCCTCGGGGCATCCGCCTTCGCGGGCCAGGCCTACGTCTACCAAATCGGCAGTGGCGGCTCTCTGACCGCCATCAGCTCCTCGGTGGTCACCCTGAACGCCAGTACTCCCGCCACAGACCTCGAGATCACGCCTAACGGCAATTACGTCTTCGTCTCCTGCGGTACGGCAGGCATCTACGAGATGAGCTTCAGCACCGGTAGTGGCGCGCTCGCCCAGATCAACGGGGTCCTCAATCCGAAGACCAACGGGGCTGCAGACATGGGCCTGGCAGTTTCGCCATCCAGCAACTACCTCTTTGCTGCCGAAACCGTCACCGGAGGCGTGCGTGTCTTCTCCATCGGAACGAACGGAGTCCTTACCGAAACCAGCGGCTCACCCTACACAACGAACACCGGCGCCTGGTCGGTGCTGGTCGATTCCACGGGAAGCTACGTCTATGTCGCCAACCGTACCGCGGGAACGATCAGTGCCTTCCTCCTCACGAACACAGGTGCGCTC
>DASZYN010000086.1:0-10246 GCA_035545435.1 Acidobacteriaceae bacterium
CTACGGCCCCGGCTTCATGGGATGGGCGAAGCTCAGCGGCGTCACCCTCACCGAAGACATGACCGACGAGTTCGTCGGCACCTTCCTCATCCCCTCCATCGATCATCAGGACCCGCACTATCACCGCATGCCGAACGCCTCCATGCCGCGGCGCATCCTGCATGCCGCCGTGCAGCCCTTCTGGACCCAAAGCGACACCGGCAAGGGCATGGTCAACTACTCCACCGTGGTCGGCTCGTTCATCGAGGAAGCCGTCAACGTCAGCTACGTTCCCTACCAGCAGATGGGATGGGGACCGGCAGCGGCCCGCATCAGCATCGGCTGGGCCAGCGCTCCTATCGGCAACTACGTCACCGAGTTCGTGCCCGACCTCGCCAGCCACGTCAACCTGCGCGTCGTCTTCCTGCAGCGAATCGTCGACCGCGTGGCGCGCGAAAGCGTCGGCGCGCCCTAAACAAAGCGTTCAGCGCGCGGGGTTCGGCGTTCCGTCTTCACTTCGCACATACTTTGGCCTCTGCCCAGCCTGCCACGGATCGTAGTGCGACGCGAACTCCGCCCGCTCTTCCGTTGACGGATGGTTATACGTCCAGAACTCCACAAACCGGTTCGGCTCCGGATCATCCAGCCATACCAATGCATCGCTGCAAAATGATGCCACCACCGTCGCCTGCACATTCGGCACTAGCCCGTGGATCACTTCCTGGCCGTAAACATCCGCCTGATGCTCAATGTGCCGGCTGATCAGGTTCGCCACCGGCTGCGCCAGAAAGTTCAGCCCATACGCCACCACCAGAAACAGCCCCAGCGACGACCAGCTTTCAACCGCGGCGATCCGCAGCCTTTCTCCATAGCGAAGCACCAGCCACCGCATCGCCCGATACGCAAACCAGTAGAAGACGAAGATCACCAGCGCCGACCACGCGATTCCCTGCGCCACATGGTGCAGCACGTAGTGCCCCTGCTCGTGACCGTAGGTGAACAGAATTTCGTTCGGCGTCTCGATCTTCAGCGTCGTGTCCCACACCACGATGCGCTTGCTCCCGCCCAGTCCCGTCACATAAGCGTTCGCTCCGGTCACGCGCTTGCTCGCGTCCATCAGGAAGATCCGGTCGCGAGGAATGTCCAGCCCGCCTCGCGCCGCCACCCGCTCCAACTGATCCACCAGCGCCGGATTCGTGTTCGCCAGCGGCGTGAAGTGGTTGAACATCGGATCGAGCACCAGCGGCGCCGCCCACGTCGCCACCACCTCCAGCGGAATCGTGATCGCCCAGAACCAGATCCACCACCGCCGCGGCGTGCGCCGCAGGATCGCATACAGAATGCCGATGACCACCACACCCACGCCGATCGTGATCAGGCTGGATTTGAGCCAGTCCACCCACCACGCGTCCCAGCGCTCAATCGACAGCCCGTACCCCACGCTCACGCGATGGCTCAGGATCGCAATCGGCGCGGCGATCGCGCAGTAGAGCACGACCCACGCGGGGATGACGACGAAGCCCTGCAGCCACGGCCGCGACGTTCTGCGTTCGGCAAATCCCGCAATGGCCGCGCCCGCGCGCAGACGCACCAGCGTCCACAGCGCCAGCAGGATCCACAGCGTTCCGCCGAAGTAGAACACCGCATGCCAGCGGCTCAGCGCAATCGCCTGCGCCAGCTTTTCGGGAGGCAATGGGCAGAGCAGGTGCGAACGCGCGGCGGCGAACAGAACGGCTGCCGAGTTCACGCCGCTAAAGATTGAACAGCTCCCGCAGCCGGCGCGTCTGCGCCCGGCTCACCGGGACCTCGGTTTGCTTCTTATCGTCCATGCGCAGCTGATAGCTGGACTTGAACCACGGCACCACTTCCCGGATGTGGTTGATGTTGACCAGGAACGACCGGTGCGCGCGCCAGAACGTCGCCGGGTCGAGCAGGTCGAACAGCTCTTCCAGCGTCCGGCACTTCGACTGGCCTTCAATCGTCGGCGTCACCACCGAGATCACGCCCTCGTCGATCGAGGCGTAGCAGATGTCCTTCTGGTCGATGAGCAGCAGCCGTGTGCCGGCCTGCAGCACGATCTTGCCGCTGTGCGGCTTCGATGCCTGGTGCTGCTCGATCAGCTTCAGCAGCGTGTCCACGCGAACGTCGCTCTGCGCCGGCCGGTGTTCGCCCGAGGAGCCCGCCTCCTGTAGACGAAGCCGCGCGCGTTCGAGAGCCTGGAGAACCCGATCGCGGTCAAACGGCTTCAGCAGGTAGTCGATCGCGTTCACGTCGAAAGCCCGCACCGCGTACTGATCGTAAGCGGTGGCGAAGATGATCTGCGGAAGCTGTTCGCGATCCCCAAACTCAAGCAGCTTTTTCAGAACCGCGAATCCGTCCAGCCCCGGCATCTGCACGTCGAGAAAGACAACATCGGGGTGATGCGTGCGGATCAGCTCAACCGCCTCGATCCCGTTCTTGCCCTCGCCGACCACATCGACACTGCCGGCGGCATCGAGCAGGTACTTCAGCTCCTCGCGAGCCAGCTCCTCATCATCGACAATGAGCGCGGTCATAGACATGCACTCTGAGTATAGAAGGCGCGGCAGTCGGTAAAAAGCGCTGCTCAGTTGTGATGCTCCTTTGGCGAGAAAAATCTATTTTTGGGGGTTGACCCCTCGGAATGTTGTTGATTCCAGAGAAGCGCGTCTTTGTTGGACCCCCTCGTTGTTAGCAGATGCGTTAACTGCGTCAGAATGTGCAGTCGGCGGCCGCGAATGACTCCAGGATGAGGGTGTTGGCGCGGGCGACGATTCGTGTGCAGGGTTCGTGCGTGGTATTGAGTCTCCTTTCTGACGGTCAAGAATTCGATTCGTCGATTCGCGTTTTGTGCGCCGACTTGTCGCGATGTTGTGATTTGTTCTTAAGGACACGTTGTAAGTTCCCTGTTTCGAATTACAGATCGCAGTTTACAAACTTGACAACTTTAGCCGAGGCTCGCCCCGCGCGGTACCTATGACCCGTGGACCGGGTGGGGCTGGGCAGCATTCGTGTCTCCTCTCGAGCAACAGAAGAGGCTCGCCTCGGCGAGCCTTTCCTGTTACGAAACCTAAGTGGGAGAGCAGAGTTTTGTATCTATCTCCCTATTATCAGAATAGCAGATTGAGGGAATAATCGTGCCAACGTTTTTGGGTGGTTTTGGCTTCTAAGTGGTTGTTCCTCAGCGGTCGTTACTTTGGATTTTCTCCACAGCTCTTGACAGCGTTTCAGGAAAGCGCAAGCAGTCACTATAGCGACCCGACGATGTCACCTTCGCAACGGAAACGTGCTTTCAGCAGGGCTGAAGCCATGCCCCTTCACGTTTCCGTTACCAAGGTCAGAGGAGCAAGGCAGACTACGGCCGTGCCCTGACACTTTTCGATGCCGAGGGCCAGGCCGAAGCTTGGTAGTCGATAAATTCTGACGCTACTTCTTTGCCGCCTCTAAAAATGCGCCCGAATTGATGAGATTGATGTACCGGCTTACCTTCCCGTCGCGGAATTTGAAGTAGTGTCCAACCGGGGTGTTCACGCGCTTGCCCGTGGCTTTCACTGTCGCCTCGTATCGGCCAAACGCCGCCACCGCGTCGTTGGTCGAGAAGTAATCCGTCATGGTCAGCACAGGATTCGCATGCTCTGCGGCAATCCCGGTAAAGAAGCCCATCGCCTCCTGCCGCCCCTTGCGGATGCCGCTCCACGTCAGCGCTGCAGGCGCCTCGAACTCCCAGCTAACGTCCTCGGTGGTGTTGTTCAGAATGGTCTCCACATCTCCGCGCCCAAATGCCGCGTACATTTCCTGCACCTTCTTCACCAGGTCCGACATGCTCGTTCTCCCTTGCGTGATTTGCACTGCAGCCATTCCCTACATCGAACTCTGTCCCGGCGCTGCTTCCGACGTCGCGATATCGGCCGCCGCCTTCCACTTCCCTTCCGTATCCTTGCGATACGTCGTGACATAGCTGCCGTGGTCCTGGACTACCTTCTTCGTCTGCGGATCGGTCATCGTCATGACGTAGGCGCCGCGCGTGTAGCCCAGATCGCCCGAGCCGGCTACGTCGATCTTCGCCGCCGTGAACTTGAGCGACAACGCCGGATCGGCCACCATCGCCTTCAGCGTCGCTCGAATGCTCTCCCGACCCACCGAGGGGGCCATGCCCGGAGCCATCAGCACCGCGTCATCGCTATAGTAGGCTGCCAGTTTGTCCGCATCCTTCGACGCGTAGTCCTGGTTCCATTGTTTTTCAGTCTCCTGAATCGCCTGCACATCCGCCGCCGTATCGGATACGCGATTGCAACCGATGGCCATCGCGATCGCCATCGTCATCCACGCCACTGTTATCCACCGCTTCATTTGTTTCTCCTTGATGTGCGAGATGGACTGCTTCTCGGGAGGAGGCTGGGGGATACCTCTCCCGAGTCCTCAGGAAGGCCCGTTACTCCGGCCGGATGCGCGTGGCCGCGACCGTTCCGGTCAGCTCAGTCACAAACGCGCCGGTTGTGTCGTAAATGTCGTAGCTGTAGTTGCCTTTGTAGCTGTTGCCATCGAGGCCGAGGGTCACGGTTTCCCGGATGAGGACCGTGCCCACCAGAGTGCCCGTAGTATCGAACGCCCATGACGGGTGCTTCAATTTGAAGGTGCGCGGGCCGGTCTGGGTCCACACGCCCAGGCAGACATTGCCCTCGATGGGGTTGGTGTAGTCGTTGAGCACCTCGATCCCGTCACTGTGCCAGGCGTCGAAGGCCACGTCGACAGTCTGGCCGCCCGAGGTGAAGGTCGCGGTCCACAAGCCGACGATGCCGTTTGCGCCGAACGAGTCGTGGTTGAAGTTGTTGTTATTGGTCGCCAGCTGGCCGGACGGCGCAGCGACCGCCGCCGAGACGACCGGCGTCTTGAGCACCTGGCTGAAATCTTTAAAGCATTTGGCGGAAGCCGAGGGAATGGCCAGTCCCAGGCTGAGGAGGGTGGCTGTGGTGGCTGGCTTCCATCGGGTTATGAGTTGAGTCATCAAGAATCGGGGCATCCCGGCGATCGTCATCATGGTTTTCCTTCCCTCTTTCGGTTCGTGAATCGGATTGGCCGGGCAGCGGCCGCGGTTCCTCTGCCCAACGCCGCACATCGTTATCGAAGAGGGTCGGATTTGTCTTGTGATGGGCACTTAGGATTTGTTAGGATTTCCTGCATTCGCGCGGATGCAGGTCCACCCACGCCTGTATGCCTATAGAAACAAGGGAGTTATACGAGTTCGGAGACTTCCGGCTGGACGCCGCCCGCCGCCTGGTCACCCGGCTGGAGCAGCCCCTCCGTCTGAACTCGAAAGCCTTCGAGACGCTCCTTGTTCTGGTGCGGAACCGTCGCCGCGTGGTCTCGAAAGACGAGCTGATGCAGACCCTGTGGCCGGACACCTTTGTGGAGGAGGTCAATCTCGCCCAGAACATCTCCGCGATCCGCAAAGCGCTGGGCGAGACGCCGGGCGAGAACCGCTACATCGCGACAATCCCAGGCAAGGGGTATCAGTTCGTTTGCCAGGTGGACGAGATCGGAGCGGAACGAGAAGGAGCGACCGCAGAACCATCCCCTCCCATGGCTCCGACATCCGAGTTGGCGGCGATCCGTCCTTCGCCCACTGTTTTGGCGCGTCCCGGCGCTCGGTGGATCACGTGGGCGACGATTGGGCCGGTGCTGGTGCTGGGGGCTGCGGGTATATGGTGGTTTCGGCATGGCGCGGCTACGGATGCGGCGATGGCGACGCCCCACTCGGTTGCGGTGCTGCCCTTCCAGCCG
Source organism: Acidobacteriaceae bacterium (assembly GCA_035545435.1). Classification (GTDB taxonomy): domain Bacteria; phylum Acidobacteriota; class Terriglobia; order Terriglobales; family Acidobacteriaceae; genus Palsa-343. The sequence continues at coordinate 5,779 of DASZYN010000086.1, forward strand.
CTGGCTGGGGGTTCGGATGAGGAGCATCTCGGCCTGGGCATGGCCGATGCGGTCATTACGCGGCTTTCGAACATCCGGCAGCTGCCGGTTCGGCCCACCGATGTAGTGATTCGCTATGGCGATCCGGCCGTCGATCCTCTAAAGGCGGCTCGGGAGATGGGCGTTGACACGGTGCTGACGGGCCGGTTGCAGAAGTCGGGGGACCGGGTGCGCGTCACGGTGCAGCTGGTCCGCGTGGCCGATGGGCGGCCATTGTGGGCGCAGACTTTTGATGATCAGTACACGAGCATCTTCCAGGTCGAGGACTCGATCTCGGAAAAGGTCGCGCAGGCGCTGGCGCTGAATCTGGGGGCCAGCGAGAAGCTGCAGTTGCAGCGCCACTACACCGACAATATCGATGCCTATCGCAACTATCTGATGGGCCGCTATCAGGAGTTCACGTTTACGCGCGATGGGATGAACAAAGCGATCGACTACTTCAATCGCGCGATCTCGGAGGATCCGGGTTACGCGCTTGCGTACGCGGGGCTCGCCGATGCCTGGACGACAGAGTCGGACTGGCTGATCTCACCGCGGGAAGCGATGCCAAAGGCCGATGCGGCTGCGCGCAAGGCGCTGGCGTTCGACGATCAGCTCGCGGAAGCACACGGCGCGCTGGCGCACGCACTGCTGCATGAGTGGAAGCTCGCCGATTCGAATCGCGAGTTCCAGACAGCGCTGGCTTTGAATCCCGGCAACGTATCGACGTACTTCGCCTATGGCGAGTATTTGGCGTCGGTGGGTAAGGCGGACGAGGCCATCGCGCAGGGGAAGAAGGCACTGGCGATCGACCCCCTGTCGCCGGAGATCAACTCCTTCCTGCCATGGGACTATTACCTGAAGCGCGACTACGGCAACTGTCTGGCATCGGCGCAACGAGCCATTCAGATGTTTCCAGACTTCTGGTTGCCGCACATGACGGCGGGAATCTGCTATTCGTTTTCAGGGGAGTACGACTCCGGGATTCGCGAGTTCAGCAAAGCGCTGGCGATGAACCCGGATAGCACTTTCGCGCAGGCTGGTATTGCCATGTGCCTCGCGAAGGCCGGCCGACGCGCAGAAGCGCTGCGGGCGTTGGATCGGCTGCAGGCGATGAAGGATCATACCTACGTTTCGCCCAGCTATGTGTCGCTCGTGTACCTGACGCTGGGCGATCGCGACGCCGAGTACGCATGGCTGGAGAAGGCCTACGATGATCGCGCCGAGTTCCTGCTTTGGCTGACCGTCGATCCGATCTACGATGGGGAACAAAAGGATCCGCGCTTTCAGGCGATGGTGCGCAAGGTAGGGCTCTGATGCGGCGCTGCTGCCGTGTTAATCTTGAATCTGTCCGAGCCCTATCCCGGGGTGGAATTCCGGGCGCATAACTCAGCGGTAGAGTGCCACCTTCACACGGTGGAAGTCGTAGGTTCGAATCCTGCTGCGCCCACCAAATCATTCTTGAGAAAACTGGAATCGAGATTTTCACCTGGAGGTGCCGGCATCCAGACTCCCGGGCGCGCGGCCAAGAGGCATTTCGGATTATATTATTTATAATCAATCACTTACATGAACACGACGATGATCGTCAGTTGACCGTGATCGTGAATGATTGTGTGCTGGTCGCTCCAACCGTGTTGGTGTAGGTGAGCGTGAAGACGTTGCTGGTTGATGTCAGCGGCACATTCGAGGCGATCCGCGAGCTGGAGCTATAGCCCCCTGGTCCTGTCCAGCTGTAGCTGCCACCGGTCAGCACCTGCTCGCCAAGATTCACCATGCTGCCCGGACTCACGGTTACGATGTTGGTCTGCTGCCAACCTCCGTTGTTCACCTGGATCCAGGGGGTCAGCGGCGTTGGTGAGCTATTCTGGACCGTCACGGTGACAACGCTGGACGTGGACGACGGGTAGGTTCCGCTTCCTCCGAAGATTGCAGTCAGGGAATTAGCGCCCGACTGGAGCGATGAACCGGGTACTCCAGTAGAACAGGTTCCGGCGCTGAGGGTGCAGGTGCCCACGACAGTGCTTCCTGCTTTGAAGGTGATTGTGCCAGTCACCGAAGGGGGAGCGTCGACATAACCTGTAGGAGTTCCACCTGAAACGGTCGCCGTCAATTGCGTGGACTGAGTCGCACTGATGGTGGTGGGATTGGCCTGCAGTGTTGTGCTGCTGGCGAATGCGGTATTCCAACCAGCGATCAAATTCGCGACGTTAACCGTGCCGATTCCGGTAACCTGGTCATACCCCACGCCCGAGGGATAGGCCACCGACAACGAACTGGAGCCGGTCAACGATAACATGCCATAAGTTTTGCCGGAGTTTACGTAGCAGTTTGGCCGCCCCGACGCGCAGGGGACATCATTATTGCCGGTGGTGACGTCGTTGAAGATGCACGTGGACGCGGGCAAGCCGGTCGTGACGCCCGTGTTCGACGTCTGGCCATTGGCGTAACAGGCGGTTTGCGTTGACGGCGAAGTATATTGGGCCTTAGCCAGCGCATAGAGAGCGGGATTGAGCAGGCCCTGACGAGAACCGGTCGCCGTTCTAAGCAGACCAAAGATGCCCGCCATATAAGGCGCAACAAAAGACGTGCCGCCAGCTCCGCCGAAGTTTGAACTGGAAGAGCAGTCATAAGATCCGCTGTAACTGGGATTCGAATCGCAGAAGACCAGGTAGTGCCCCCAGAATCCATCGGCGGCGATTCCAGAAATATCTGGCTGCGAGTGCATAGAATTGGAGTAACCCGAGATGCCGGACTGCCAGGAAGGTACTGCATAGTGTGTGCTGATGCCGCCCGAACCGCCCACCACGTCGCCGTTGGTATATGAGTTGGTGGCGCAAAGGCCAGCACCCGTATAACCCTCATAGACCGCGAGGATGCTGCTGGCGCAACTGTCATTCCATGGCATTTCAGGAACGTAACCCAAAGCATCGCCAAAAGCGGCAGAGTTCGTCGAGCTCCAGTAAGCGCTCTGCGGCGAACCGCCTTCCAACGTATCGTAAAGGTCCTGGAAGTCAGTGCCTCCTGTAACCGTGACCAATGGGGCGGCGAAGGCGCTCACGTTTATCCCGTGCGTAGCTGTCGTGCTGGTGTTCTGGTCCCTGACGTCGGAACCCGAGTCGCCAGAAGAGATGACGATGGATTGGCCCTGCGCTGCGGCCTGGGCGAACAAATTGTCCTGGAAAGCGTAATCCGACGCCGTGTAATACTGTTCGCTCTCTCCATAACTAAGGCTCATGACATCGGAGAGGTTGTTATCGATCAGCGCAGCCATCGAGCTGAAAATACCGTCGTTCGTGGTGTTGTCGCAAGACATGAAGATGAGGTTAGCGGACGGAGCGGTTGCGTTCATCCACTCAGCGTCCAGCGTCGCCTCTACATCTTCGTTGGCCACTATGCCGGGGTCGCTGCAGGTGACCGATCCGAAGCCGTGATAGACGTGCATGTTCAGCGTCCCGGGCACACCAAACAGGGACCGGAAGGTAGCAATATCGCCGCCGGTCGCCGACCCTGTGCCTGAGTTCACGGTGCCGTATTCGATGTCAGTCTCTTCGATGACAGCAACGGTGGCATTCGCGCCCAGATTGCCGCTCGTGAAAACCGGATTGACTTTATAAATGGTATAGAGATCCTGAGGGCTCACGACGTAGTATCCGCCGCCCGCATTGAACGCAGGTGTGACCGTGTCGTCGGTTTGAGGGACGATCATTTGCCAACTATGGGTAGCCGAATCCCGGGACGACGGGTGAGGCTCGGTGTGGTTGGTCAGCGGAGGAATCTTATTGAGCCCCTTGATCCCCACAACCACCGGAGCCAGTGCCGCTGGGATCTGCGGGTCTTGAATCGCCGCGCTGTACTTGCCTCCCCGCATGTTGACGTAATGCAACTGGCTGTGGAAGGCTTCGCGAACCTGAGCTGCGGTCGCCTCAAAGTCAATCATGCTGCTGTTCTTGAGGACGCCGCGAACTCTGAATCCCTGCGATTCAAGCCAGCTTGACAGCGTTGCAACGTCCTGCGGTGAAGCACCGAAACGGGCGCCGAATTCCGCCGGGGTGAGCCATTTGTGATATTCGGGAGTTCCCGGTTGCTGCTGGCGAGCAACCAGATTCTCAAGGTCGGCTTGCTGCGCAGGGCTGCGCTGCAGGAGCAGAAAGAGGTGAAGGGGCTTTTCATCTTCCACCAAACCAAGATCTGGTGCGCGAAGAACGTCCTGGCGAACATTCCCACTGAGAAGCGTGGTGACTTTGTCGTCGATAGGCTTCACCAGACGTGACGGAATCGGGGAAAAACCAGCAGAATTCTGGCGATCCGACTCCCGCTGAGCAGAGGCCGAGTCGCTAAACGATAGCAGGATGATCGCAAAAAGAATGAAAGAGCTTGCAGAGAAGTGGCGGAATGGAAGGCGAGAGACGATCATCAAAGCTCCCCTGGTCCGGATGCTGACTCGGAG
>DASZYN010000087.1:0-2822 GCA_035545435.1 Acidobacteriaceae bacterium
TGTTCCTTTTGATCGCTCTTTGCTGTGAGCTGTGTCGCTCGCTACCTTGCCCCCGTTTGGCCTGCTGATACTTCCTGCTGTTCTTCTGAGACTTATTGGCGCTCACATCCGTTTTTCTGAATAAGGTCCCCAGCCGTTTCCAGATCCTGTACGTCCGCATTCCACTTCCGAAGGGAGTTCGATCTCGTGTTTGAATTTCTGCGCAAATGTGCCCCGGCTGTTCGATGTTTCGCATCTCTGACGGCAACGCTGGTGCTCAGCGCGCCGGTCGTGTTGGCCCAGCAGACGTCTGCGCCGCTGGCGAAGTTCGATGACAGCGGTCCGGCGGCCGGACTTGAAGCGCTGACACTGCGGCAGATTGGGCCGTTTCGCGGAGGGCGCGTAGATGCGGTAAGCGGCGTGCCGGGCGAGCCGCTGGTGTACTACTTTGGCGGAACGGGCGGCGGCGTGTTCAAGACGACGAACGGCGGCCACACGTGGGAGCCGATCACTGATGGCAAGATCAACTTCGGATCGATCGGGTCGATTGCTGTCGCCGATTCGGATCACAACGTGATCTATGTGGGCACGGGCGAGAGCGCGATCCGCGGCAACGCGTCGCATGGCGATGGCGTGTACAAGTCGATGGACGCGGGCAAGACGTGGACGCATGTGGGGCTTGAGGACACGCAGCAGATTGGGATGATCCGCATCGATCCGCGCGATCCGAACCTGGTGTATGTGGCGGCGCTGGGGCACATGGCGGGGCCGAATGCGGATCGGGGCGTGTTTCGGTCGAAGGACGGCGGGAAGACGTGGCAGAAGGTGCTGTTCAAGAGCGACAAGGCGGGCGCGATTGATCTGGCCATGGATCCGAGCAATTCGCGGGTGCTGTATGCGAGCTTCTGGCAGGTGGTGCGGCATCCGTGGACGTTTGAGAGCGGCGGGCCGGACAGCGGCATCTGGAAGTCGACCGATGGGGGCGATACGTGGACGGACATCACGCACAACGAGGGGTTGCCGAAGGGGGTGCTGGGGCGCATTGGGGTGACGGTGTCGCCGGTGAACCCGGAGCGGGTGTGGGCGCTGATTGAGGCGCAGGAGGGCGGAATTTACCGCTCGGACGATGCCGGGAAGACGTGGCACAAGGAAAACGGCGACAACAGCATCAAGCAAAGGGCGTGGTACTACTCGCAGGTGTTCGCCGATCCGAAGGACGCGAACACGGTGTATGCGGTGAACACGTCGCTGTTCCGGTCGACGGACGGGGGGCACACGTTCACGACGATTCGTAACCAGCACGGTGACAATCACGACATGTGGATTGCGCCGGAGGATCCGCAGCGGTTCATCGAGTCGTCGGACGGCGGGGCGCAGATCAGCTTCGATGGCGGCAAGAGCTGGAGCACGGAGGACAACCAGCCGACGGGGCAGTTCTATCGGGTATCGGTGGACAACGACTTTCCGTACCACATCTACGGCGCGCAGCAGGACAACAGCACGGTGGCGACGCTGAGCCGGGGGAATTCAGGATCGATTACGACCAGCGACTGGCACGATGTGGGCGGCGGCGAGAGCGGATGGGTGGTGGCGGATCCGACGAACTCGCGGTATGTGTACGCGGGATCGTATGACGGATTGCTGACGCGCTATGACCGGGTGACGGATTCGGAGCGCGACATCAATGTGTGGCCGGATAATCCGATGGGGTCGGGCGTGGAGGCGATGAAGTACCGCTTCCAGTGGACCTTCCCGCTGGTGTTTTCGCCGCACAATCCCAAGCGGCTGTATGCGGGAGCGAATGTGCTGCTGGCCACGACTGACGAGGGGCAGCACTGGACGGTGATGAGCCCGGACCTGACGCGGAATGACAAGTCGAAGCAGGGGCCGTCGGGCGGGCCGATCACGAAAGACAACACGGCGGTGGAGTACTACGACACGATCTTCACGGTGGATGAGTCGCCGGTGAAGGCGGGCGTGATCTGGGTAGGTTCGGACGATGGGCTGATTCACGTGACGCAGGACGATGGGAAGAGCTGGAAGAACGTCACGCCGAAGGACATGCCGGAGTGGATCCGGATTAACTGCATTGCGGCGTCACCGTTCGATGCGGGGACGGCGTATGTGGCGGCGACGATGTATTTGTCGGACGACTTTCATCCGTTCCTGTACCGGACGACGGACTATGGCAGGACATGGACGAAGATCGTGAGCGGGATTGCGGATGACGATTTCACGCGCGCGATCCGGCCGGATCCGAACCAGAAGGGGCTGGTGTTTGCGGGGACGGAGTCGCATCTGTACATCTCGTACGATGACGGCGACCACTGGCTGCCGTTCCAGCTCAACCTGCCGGCGGTGCCGGTGACGGACATTACGTTCCAGAAGCAATGGGACGATATGGTGCTGGCGACGCAGGGGCGTGGCTTCTATGTGATGGACGAGATGCCGCTGGTGCGGGCGTTGAATCCGGCGCATTTCCAGAAGAGCGCGGCGGCGGTGCTGTTCCCGGTGAAGCAGGCGATTCGCATCGATGGCGGCGGCGGATTTGGACGGCCGGCACCGGATGAGGGGGCGAATCCGCCGAGCGGCGCGGTCATTTACTACTGGCTGAAGGACAAGCCGGAGGGCGAGGTCAAGATCCGCATCCTCACAGCGGATGGGAAGCTGGTGCGGGAGGTGTCGAGCAAGCCGGCGAAGGACACGGGTGTGGAGGACGAGGATGAGGGGCCGAGGAAGCCGCCGCCGGCGCCTGCGAAGGCTGGGCTGAATCGGTATGTGTGGAATTTGCGGTATGAGGATGCGACGGGCTTTCCTGGATTGCTGATGTGGGATGGTTCGCT
>DASZYN010000088.1:0-2551 GCA_035545435.1 Acidobacteriaceae bacterium
AAAGCCACCCAGCCCCTGCCGCCGTGCATGCATGTACGCCATCTCCGGCGAGTCGGCCGCCGGACGATACAGCTTGCCCGCCCGCGCGTCCGCTTCCGGAATCGGCAAGTCGTAGCGCTGGATGAAGTCCACCAGCGCATCGTCGGCCACTTTCTTTTCCTGGTGAGAAGCGTTGCGCGCCTGCGTGCTGCCCAGACCGTATCCCTTCACTGTCTTGGCCAGGATCACCGTCGGCCCGCCCTTGTGCTCCACCGCCCGCTTGTAGGCGTTGTAGATCTTCTTCGCATCATGACCACCGCGATGCAGATGGAAAATCTCATCATCGGTCATGTGTTCGACCAGCTTCAGCAGTTCCGGATACTTGCCGAAGAATTCCTTCCGGATGTACGCGCCGCCCTTTGCCTTGAACGCCTGATACTCGCCGTCCACACACTCTTCCATGCGCTTCAGCAGCAGCCCGGTGTGATCCCGCTCGAACAGCTCGTCCCAGTCCGAACCCCAGATCACCTTGATCACGTTCCAGCCCGCGCCGAGGAACACCGCTTCCAGCTCGTCGATGATCCGCGCGTTGCCGCGCACCGGCCCATCGAGCCGCTGCAGATTGCAGTTCACCACGAAGATCAGGTTGTCGAGCTTCTCTCTCCGGCCCAGCGACAGCGCGCCCAGCGTGTCGACCTCGTCCGTTTCACCATCACCCACAAACGCCCAGATCTTGCGCGGTGTTTTCTCGATCAGCCCGCGGTTCTCCAGATACCGCATAAACCGCGCCTGGTACACCGCGTTCAGCGGCCCAATCCCCATCGACACCGTCGGGAACCGCCAGAAATCCGGCATCAGCCATGGGTGCGGATACGACGACAGCCCCGGCGTCTCGCGCAACTCGTGACGGAAATTCAGGATCCGCTGCTCATCGAGCCGCCCCAGCAGAAACGCCCGCGCATAAATCCCCGGGCTGGCGTGTCCCTGGAAGTAAACGAAGTCGCCTGGCTGATCGCCGTGCTTCGCGTGAAAGAAGTGGTTGAACCCGACTTCCAGCAGCGTTGCCAGCGACGAATACGTTGCGATATGCCCGCCGATGCCGTGGTCCTTCTTGTTCTGCCCATGCACCATCGCCATCGCGTTCCAGCGAATCAGCGCTTCGATGCGCCGCTCCAGTTTGCGATCGCCCGGATACGGAACCTCTTCGTGCTTCGGAATGGTGTTCGCATAGGGCGTCGTCAGTTCGCTCGCCTGCGAAATGCCCGCCTCGCGCGCACGCTGCTTCAAGGCTGTCAGCAGCTCGCCGCCCTGTTCCGGCCCCTCCGCCACAACCACATCGTCGAAGGCCTCGATCCACTCCCGAAGCTGCTGCGCAAAATCGCTCCCTGCCGGATTGCTAACCTTAGTCGCCATAAACTCCTGATGATTTCTCCGCGCTACGCGATTGCGCGCGCCTCTGCCCCTTCGTCTTCCGCCTCTCGGTCGGATGCATTCCGGGCGTCAAAAGCCAGCTCTTGGCTCCGCCCTGCGCCCTCTCGCGCGCCCTTCTCCAACTCCGCGATCATCGCGCGCCGCCATTCCCGCGCCGGCAGACCCCGCGCTGTCAGCCACTCTTCCAGATGCTGCACCGCATCCTGCGTTGCGGCTTTCCCGGCTCGTTTGCCCGCGCTCCCGGCCACCTGCCACCGCACGCTCACGATATGGGTCGGGCCGCCGCCATCGCGAGCCCGCTCAATCGACTCATGCGCCACGCGGTACATCGCAATCACATCCTGCGCATCCACCGGAATGGAGGGATACTCCAACACCGTCCGGAGGCTCTTCTCCGTTGACGCATCCCGCTGCCGCTTCGTCGACAGATGCTCCACCAGCAGCACCGGCAACTTCGCCGCGATCGCCATCGCGCGTGCCTCCTGCATGACCCGGCTGCTCGCGGTTCCCTCAAAAAAGATCGCCGTGATCCGGCCCGTCTTTCGCATGCGATCCCCTACGGCATCGCTCAGCGCCTCGATCACCCGCTCCTCAAAAGTTCGTCGCTCCATCGAAACCGCAACATGTCCCTGCGTGATGTCCTCAACCGATCCGGCATATTCGGCCACCACCACATCGTCGTCCCGCAGATCGGCGGTTACGCCCGCCAGCGCCGCCTCACGCCCGCGCAGCCCTTGCTCACGCTCACCGGCGTGCTGCATTCTCAGCGCCAGATCGTAGAGCTGCCGGAATTTCGCATCGCTGATCAGCGAATGGCCATGCTTGCCATGGGCCGTCGCAGACGTAACCCGCGTTCCCGCCTCTGTCGCCATCTGTTCTAAGTGATCCTCTTCGACCGCTGCTCGGGGGATCGCGGTCCTGGCTGCTGCAAGCGTTTCCATGCGCCGCTCGCGCTATAGAAAAATTGTAGCGCACACCCGCGCTGTTCCCGCAGTCACCGCGCGTGCTGCACGCGCACATCCGCTTCCCTGACAGATTTCAACAGTTTTGTGAATAACCCTGTGGATACCCGGGCCTCTGCGCACGCAACCGCAGAAACGATGCGGCCTTCACCATTCTGCACTCACTCCGATGCACTTCT
>DASZYN010000089.1:0-1718 GCA_035545435.1 Acidobacteriaceae bacterium
GCGCGGTCGATGCGCTCGAAGCCCGAGCGGACGAAAGCATCGCGAATGGCCTCATCGATACCCTTCGGAAACCAGGAAAACGACTCAGCCGACAACGGCCCTTGCCAGTACACCAGACGGCGCACAGCCGCGTCGTGTGCCGTCGTGCCGGTATCAAGCGCGAGCAGCTTGCCATCATCGGACGCGACGTACACGGTGTGATCTCCGACGACAGGCGACGAGAGGGCCCGGTCGGGAAGGTTGAAGCTCCACAACTCCTTGCCGCTCATGGTGTCGACCGCGTAGACCAGCCCGGAGAGATCGGAAAACACAATCACATTCCCCGCGATGACCGGGGAAGAAAAAACCGCGCTGTGCGTTTTGAAACGCCACGATTCCTTGCCCGTGGAAAGGTCAACGGCCTGCAGCAGGAAGGCGCTCCCGCTCCCGATGAACAGACTTCCCTGTTGCGAAGCGGTGGAAAGGATCCAGGAGGAGCCATCGTGCGTGATGTCCCAGCGGAGCTTGCCGGTCTGCAGATCGACGGCGTAGAGATAGCCATCGCGGCCGCCGATGGCCACCAGCCCACCGGCAATCGTTGGCGAGGCAACGATCGACGTCGTGTCGTTGTTTTTATCGGCGAACTTATGTGAAGCGCCTCGCGTGGCGTAGCTCCATTTCTCTTTTCCGGTCGCAGCGTCGACCGCATAGATCCGCCCATTCATCGCGCCAACGACAACGGTGTTATCGACAACCGCAGGCGTGGAGCGGATGCGGGCGCCGGCGTCAAAGCTCCAGATGCGGCGGCCTGAAGCCGCATCGATGCAGTAGAGGCGGCCATCGCCGCTGCCGACGAACAGCCGATCGTCAACCAGCGTGGGAGAAGATTCAAAGAAGTCCCAGTAATTGCTGGGGCCCTTGTCGGCTCCGAGATCCTGCTGCCAGCGAATTTCCCCGCGATCGGCAGTGACGGCGTACAGAGTGTTCGGCCGCGCGACAAAATAAATCAAATCTCCTCTGGCTGCCGGAGAAGAGGCAACAGGGCCCGAAGCGTGGAGTGTCCACAGCGGGTGACCGTCATGAGCGTCGACGGCGTAGAGAAACCCGTCGCTGCTTCCGAAGTACACACCGCTCCGGTAGAGGAGCGGTGTGCTCCGGATGGGTCCGCCCGTCCGCACGATGAAGCGGATACCCTCAAACGCGCGCGGCACGCTTCCCGTGGAAACGCCGGTAAGGGCAGGTCCGCCTTTGAACATCGTTGTGCCGGCAGCTGTGAGGGAAGTCGCGTTGCTCGTCTGGGCAAGGACCGGCGAACCGGAGAGTGCCACCGCAAGAAATCCGATTTTGAACCCATGCATGCTGTGTCAGACCCCGGGAAAACTCGGCACATTCTACTCACGCACCGGCGATCGCCGGATCGCCGTCTCGGTTTTTTGTGACCGAACGCGAGCAAGGTGCTACGGAACGGCGTTTTCGGTGGGCGGCTGGCCGAAGCGCTCGACGCAGTTTCGAGGGAGAAGGGATCTTGCAGAGGCGATGGGATGTTAAGGCAAAAAAGAAAAGAGCCCTCGGGGCTCCTGACCGACCGAGGGCTGTGAACGAGCTTCACCGGATCGTGCATGACAGCTCAATTCCGAACATAAGCCCTGGAGGCCAAATCCGTACCCTATCGAAGGTGGGAGATTCGCTCTTTGTTCGCCTATCTTTCGGAGGCGTCGAAGATGGACAAGTTGTAATTT
>DASZYN010000090.1:0-13392 GCA_035545435.1 Acidobacteriaceae bacterium
GCTTTGAGCAGCCGCCCCCAGCGAACTGCGTCGCCCTCGCCGGAGCGCGTGACGGCCTGATGATAGGTGGGATCGTAAAACTGCATCATCTGCTCGGGAGGGGGCGGATCGAACAGCCACACGTGCGAACATGAAGGGCAACGAAGCAGTGTGTAGCTCGGCTCAGAGGCCGACAGAGGGCGTGTGCGCATCCAGGGCGCATTCGTACGCTGTGCACAGCAAGGGCATGGGCCCGTGGCTTCGCGGTTGATCTCCGCCTGGGAATTCATTGCAAGTATTTTCTCGTGTCTGGACGGTACGTGGGCATGACCATTTCAGTCCGAGCGGATCCGGCAGTCCGGAGGGAAGGGGTTCGTTCGGTCCGGCGAGAGTTTTTGAAGCAGCACATGACCGTCGCCTGTTAAGAACTGGTCCGGAGTGCAAGGGCGGTCATCCGCGTTTTGAGCAGGGCTAATCCTCGATACAGCCTTGCTTTCACGGTCGAGACGGGCGCGTGCGTGGCAGCTGCAATCTGATCGAGGGGCATTTCCTGCTGAAAACGGAGCAGAATGACTTTGCGCTGGTCGGCAGAGAGCGAAGGGAATACGCGCTTCAGGAGCCGCGCATCTTCGATCGACGCGCAGTGGTCGAACGCGCTGTGGCGGTCGAAGAGGTTCAGCCAGCGCTCGTCTCCCATCTCTGTCAATTCCTCGAAACTGGTGGAGGGCGGAACCTTCCGCCTCATATCAAGGACGAGATTGCGCGCGATGCTGAAAAGCCAGGTAACGAACTGCGAGTCTCCTCTGAACTGAGCGCCGCGAGTGAGAACGCGCATCCAGGTTTCCTGAAACAGGTCTTCGGCCAGTTCGCGGCTGCCGGTATGAAAGGTCAGGTACCGCATAAGACGGTGTTGATACTGCAGGATGAGCTCGTCGACTACGTGCGGATCCTGCGCGCGCAGCCTTTCGGCGATACGGAGGTTCTCGGTTTCTTGTACGGGCGGTATCGCACTGGAAAGGGTGCTCAAGGATTGATCGAAAGGTCCGGTACTAAGAATGCCGACAGTGGGGATCATTTGGTTGTGCTCCAGGGTGATGGACGGGTTTGTGCGCGGAAAGAAGTGATGGCAATGTCGGGAATTGTCAATACGGAATCGATCGCTGCGAGCGCTCGACAAAACTCGACAAAACCTTCGCGACCGGCGAGGCAAAGACGGCGTCTGAGGCTGAGAAAGCGCCAATTCCCCTCTGGAGGTTCCCTGTGAAGTTCGGTTGGTCAGTTTCTTTTCTGGTCTGCTCCCTGATCGCGGCGAGCGGTGTCCTCGTAGTCTCCGATTCGCTGATGCCGGCTCCCCCCGTGCTGGCTGCGTCGTTGCCCGCACAGGATGCCGCGAACAACACGTCGGCTGCGGTCGACCTTTCCGGCACCTGGCAGATGTCCTGGACGGGGCAGAACGGCAGCCAGCGCCAGGCTTCGATGGAGATCAAGCAGGACGGCAGCAAGCTAAGCGGCAGCTTCGAAGGCCAGCGCGGGACGGCTCCTCTCTCAGGCAAACTCGAAGGCGACCAGGTTTCGCTGACGGTTAAGATCCGGCGTCACGACGTATCTTTCTCCGGCACGGTGAACGGGGACAAGATGAGCGGTCCGACGGCGCGCGGCGGCACCTGGACGGCCACCCGCGGTCAACAGCAATAAGCCATGGCGCCTCCCATCTCCGACCGCGAGTCGTGCGTCGCGGCAATGCCGACTCGCGGTGCCGGGCCGTGCATCGACCATCTTTTCGCCGCGAGTCTTGCCGCCAGCGATGGTTGACGGACGCGCCGACTGCGACGCACCCTTAAAGGTTGCGGTCATGCGCTCCCCCGAATCGACTCACGCCCTGACGGCCCCGCCTGAGACCGCCGCGCGTCATGTCCTGCTCATCGACGACGACCGCGCTATGGCCGAAATGCTCGCGGAATACATGCGACCGGAGGGCTTTATCGTGCACCTGGCGCACTCGGCCAAAGCAGGTCTGGAGCGAGCGGCCGAAGGCGGCCTGGTGCTGATCATTCTTGACGTTATGCTTCCGGATCAGGACGGATTCGCGGTGCTGGGCGCACTGCGGCAGAAGAGCCGGATTCCGATTGTCATGCTGACCACGCGCTCTTCCGTTACAGATACGGTAGGTGGTCTGGAGGCCGGCGCCGACGATTACGTCCCCAAGCCTTTCACTCCGGTCGAACTGCTCGCGAGGATCCGAACGGTTCTGCGGCGCGGGCAGCCCTCGCGATTCGGCACACCTTTTCTTGCTATTGACGATCTGATCCTTGATGCGGGATCGCGCACCGTTCAGCGCAACGGCAAACTGGTGGACTGCACTGCCGCCGAATTCGACGCCCTGCACACGCTGGCTTCGTCAGCAGGAGAAGTGGTCACACGGGAGCATCTCTCCCGCATGGCGCTGGGCCGTTCGCCCTATGCGGGGGATCGGGGCATCGACAATCTGGTCAGTTCTCTGCGCAAAAAACTCGGCCCCTTCAGCAATGGGCGCGAACGACTGCGCTCGGTACGGAATACCGGGTACGTTTACCTGCACTGCGCATCGACTGCACCGCGGGAACAGGACCGATGAGACTCTTCCTGCGCATCTTCCTCAGTTTCTGGATTGCCACCGTGCTCATGATCGTGGTGATGGCGAGCGCGACTGAACTGGTGCCCATGGATCTGCATATCGACCGCGGTCCCGGGTTTGAACCGGACGTGACGCGGGCGGCGCTGACGAATCTGGTCCAACAGACGGATATTCAGGACCGGACCGCGACCGATGCAGCTCTCCGCAATTTGGCCGGGGGGCATCGTCACAAGATTTTTCTCTTCGATGAGAACGGCAACATCATCGCCGGTGAAGGGAAACCGCCGCTGCTTTACTCGCACCTCGCCCGGGAAGTGGCCGGGCAGGGACATGCTCGTCTGCAGCGGTTTCTCGGTCTGCGGATGCTCTATGCGTGCCCGGTTGTGGGCCTGGGCGGGAAGCGTTACGCGGCGGTGATGACGGTCTTCGAGCCGGGAGAACGTCTTCTGCGCTCGCGCTTCTGGATCAACATGACACTGGCGATGGTTCCTTCAGGGCTGGTGTGCCTGCTGCTGGCGCTTTACATCACGCGTCCGATTACACGATTGCGTTCGACAGCACAGCGCCTTGCCGGCGGCGATCTGAGCGCGCGGTCTTCAGAGCGACGAAGCGAACGTACGGATGAACTGGGCGATCTGGCGCGCGATTTCGACACGATGGCGGCACAGATTGAGCGGCTGATGACCGCGCAACGCCGGTTTGTGGCCGATGTTTCTCATGAGTTGGGTGCGCCGCTGACGCGTTTGCATCTGGCGCTGGCACTGCTACGGCGGCGCCAGGACGGAGCCACCACGCCGGAACTGCAGCGCATCGAGCGCGAGACCGATCGCCTCAGCAACCTCGTCCAGCAGCTGCTTTTGCTCGCGGGACTGGAAGCGGGCCGAGTGCCGGCTGAGACGCTGAGCTCCATTTCGCTGCGATCGCTCTGCGACAGCATCGTCGAAGACGCGAACTTCGAAGCCGAGCAGGCCGGCTGCTGTGTTGCGGGAACGCGCGCGGATGCGACATTTCTGGCCTATCCGCAAATGCTGCGCCGCGCGATCGACAACATCCTGCGCAACGCGATTCGCTACACTGCGCCGGGGTCTGAAGTGCGACTCGAATGCAGCATCGATGAGGCGCAGCAGCAGGTCGTTATCGAAGTGACGGACCGCGGCCCGGGTGTGCCGGAGTCGATGCTCTCGGATATCTTCCTGCCCTTCTTCCGTACCTCACCGGGGCGAGAAAGCGATACGGGTGGGACGGGACTGGGTTTGGCGATTGCCTCGGAGGCGGTACAGCTGCACGAAGGCTCGATCGTTGCACGGAATCGCGAAGATGGCGGGTTACGGGTGACGATCACTCTGCCCTTCCGAACGCCTACAGCGGATGAGGGAACGAATCCTGCGCAGGCAGAGCCCCTTATCCCGATCGAAAAATAAGCTGGTGCGCTGAGCCGGACTTTGGGGCGAGCCAGGGAGAGTTCTCTGCTCAAAAGGCAGCGGCCACCGAAGGCCTCGATGGCCGCTGCCCAAAAGCGCAACGGGCTAGTGTGGCCGTACGCGATTCCGGGTCCTGGTTCCGCGCGGTCCGGAACGTGTGATGGTCGCATCGCCGGTGCCTCGACCGCTTACCGTGCGGGTGGCTGTTTTTCCGTTGGGACCGGTTGCGGTTCTGGTGCTTCCACCCGCATAGCGATCCGTCGTGCTGGACGCCGTTTTGCCATTCGGGCCGGTGACCGTTCGCGTGTTGCTGAGGGCGCCATTTTCGGCGGTGCGCTGATCGGTGTAGTTCGCCCCATGCGGCCCGGTCGCCGTACGCGTGTTGCTGTATTGGCCGTCGCCGGCGGTGCGGGTATCGGTGTAATTCGCCCCGCGGGGGCCGGTGGCGGAACGCGTGTTGCTGTACTCACCATTGCCCATCGAACGGGTGTCGGTATACACGCCGCCGCGCGGGCCGACCGCCACATGCTGGTTCCAGCTGCGCGCTTCAGCGGAGTGATCGAACCTGCCATAGTAGCCGTGATTGATGACCGTCACGCTGCGCGAGACGTACGTCACATGGTTGAAGGCCACCACGGGATGCGGACCCCATCCGCAGCCCCAGTGGCCCCATCCCCATCCGTAGTGAGCAAAGGCGCCGACTACAACGCCGATCGTGAATCCGACCGCAGCCGCGGCCACGACCGCTCCGGGTCGCGGTGGCGGCGCGACATAGTAGTAAGCCGGATACACAGGCACCGGCGCTCCGTAAACGGCCCACGGGTTGTAAGCGGGCACGTAGACCACAGCAGGGTTCGCCGGAGCAATCACAATGTCCGCGGGACGATAGACCACCGTCTGCTCGGCTGTGGTGCGGAGAGTTCCGGCTGCGTAGGCGCGCTGCCGCATCTGCTGGACGGCGTTCATCACGTCCTGCGGCTGGTTGTAATACGCATTGCCCAGACGTCTGGTCCAGTCCAGGTTGCGGCTCATGTTTGCCAGGACGGTGGGAAAGGCAACCAGCGCCTTCACGCCTGGGTCCCAGGGCTGAGTATCGGCCATCTGTGCCAGTTGCTGTGGAGGTATACCCGCATGTTCCTTCACGAAGCGGTCGGCCTCCACGACCTGTGGAGAATACGTCGCCGCGCCCAGAACCTGCGCGACGAGGGCATCGGGATAGAGCGCGATCGGCGCAACGAGCTGGTTCACCTGCTCGTTACTCAGCTGTTGATAGCTGCCCTGGGGCGCGGGCACCTGCGCATGCGCGTCAACAATTCCCAGGGGCACCATGAACGCGATCAGGAGCACGGCCGTTCCAATTCGCAGGCATTGCGTCAGGGTTTGGGCGGCAGCGTGGGCGATGTTTCGGAAGCTGCCAGCCGGCAGCGATGCAGAAGCAACAAGACTGTGGTCGTTTCGATTTTTGATACTCATGTTTGCCTTCGGATCTGAATTCGGCGCAATGGGGAACTGAGCTTCGCTTCACTCCTGGGGTCGTCATTGCACCCATTCAGTGTGACCCTCCGGCAGCGCAAGTTATGTCGGGTTTTGTCGCCTGTGCCTCGGGTGCTCGCCTGCGAAACAGCGATGCAGCACAATGATTCGAAGTAATGGGACTTCACTCGGCGCAAGGGCGGACGAAGGCGGGCTTTCCGGAAGAAAAATCGATTGCGCCGGCGAAAGGTCTATCGCTGCTGCAGTGCGATGCGCAGTGCGGACCGCAGATGCCGCAGGATCAATTCCTGCGTCAGCCCGCGGCTGTCGAACATCAGGTTCAGCGCAATTCCGTCGAGCATCGCCCCGACCTGGGCCGTTTGCAGGCGCTTCTGGTGTGCGGTCAGACAGCTGAACCCGGGGATGAGTTTTTCGACATTGGCCTCGACACAACTCAGGCAGAGGGCCGCATGCAGGTCCGCGAGGCGCTTCGTTGTTTTGGGATGGCGGATCGCATAGAGCTTGAACTCGATGGCCAGCAGCATACGGCGGCGGTCCTTGATCGTCGAGAGCATGTGCTGGGCCAGGACTTCGATCCGTTCGTCTTCTGACCCGGCTTCGCTGAGCTGTTCGCCCATGTGCCGCTTCTCGCGGCGCAGGTTCTCCTCAAACAACGCGAAGAACACGTCCTCTTTGTCACGAAAATTGGCATAAAACGCGCCGCGCGTTCTTCCCGCGGCGGCGGCAATGTCGTCCAGGCGGGTCATTTCAAAGCCATCGCGGGCGAAAATGCGGCGCGCCGCCTCCATCAGTTCGCGGCGCGTGGAAATGGCACGATCCTGCTGGCCTGTTTTCCTCACGTTGCTTCGGATGCTCGAGCGCCCGCCAGGCTTCGTGATCATTTTTGCGTGGACCTCCGTCACAATTTTGCATCGGGAGGGGGGACTGCCGAATCTCTGACCAATATACATCCGTGTATGTTTTTCGCAACCCATTCACGCAGGAGTAACTCATGACGGCGAAACAAAACCCACGGTTGAACCATCGCCAGAGATTTTTGGCGGCTATTGCGCTGCCTGTCTGGCTCGTGGTCTCGGCTGCAGCGCTCAGCGGCTGCCAGTCGGGAAGCGCGGCCACGGCCGGGCAGGGCATGGGAGCCATGCCGGTTTCCGTTGTGCGCGTTGCGCACGCCGATGTGCCGGTGAACGGATCCTGGGTCGGGACCCTGGATGGCTATGTGAACGCGCAGATTCAGCCTCAGGTCAGCGGCTATCTGGTCAAGCAGAATTACCGCGAAGGCGCGCCCGTCACCAGGGGCGAGCTGCTCTTCCAGATCGATCCGCGCCCGTTTCAGGCGGCCGTCGATCAGGCGCAGGCTCAGGTAGAGCAGGCCAAGGGACAGCTGGCGCAGGCCCACGCTCAACTCGCTCTCGCGGAGATCAACGTAAAGCGCGACACGCCGCTGGCGAAGGTGCGGGCCATTGCGCAAAGCCAGCTCGACACCGAGACGCAGCAGGAAGCCCAGGCACAGGCCACAGTGGCTGCGGGAGAGGCGTCGGTGAGCGCGGCGCAAGCGGCACTGAAAACCGCGCAGCTGAACCTGGGCTTTACTCAGGTTCGATCGCTGATCGATGGCGTAGCCGGCCAGGCAACGACGCAGGTTGGCAACCTGGTGAGTCCGCAGTCCGTTCTGACGGCGGTTTCGCAGCTCGATCCTATTAAGGTCTACTTCTCGATCAGCGACGGCGAATACCTGGCGCTGGTGGATCGGGCAAAGCAGTCGGGAGGCGACCTGCTGCGTGGGGGATCGAATCTGCCGCTCACGCTAACCCTGGCCAACGGCGAGACGTACCCGCACAAGGGGCGCATCATCTTTGTCGACCGGCAGATGAACCAGCAGACGGGTGCGATTCGCATCGCTGCTTCGTTTCCGAATCCGGGTAATGTGCTGCGGCCAGGTCAATTCGGGCGCGTGACGGCAGCCACGGAGATTCGCCACGGTGCGCTGCTGGTTCCGCAGATCGCAGTGCAGGAGCTGCAGGGAATTGAGCAGATTTACACCGTCGGCCCCGGCAATCATGTGCACGTCGTGAATGTGAAGCTCGGGCCGCAGTACGGCAGCGACTGGATCGTGGAGAGCGGTCTCGCACCTGAGGCCCAGGTCATCACCGACAACCTGCAAAAGCTGAAAGAGGGAGTTCCGGTCGCGCCACACGCGGCCCAGCTTCCCGCAGCGAATAACCCCACAGCAGGGAGCTAACGCATGTCGAAGTTTTTTATCCGGCGGCCCATCGTCGCGATCGTCATCGCCATCCTCACCGTGATCATTGGCACGGTATCGATGCTGAGCCTGCCGACGTCGCAGTACCCCAACATCGTGCCTCCGGAGATTCAGGCGCAGGCCACTTATCCGGGCGCCGATGCGAAGACGCTGACCGAAGCCGTCGCCACGCCGATCGAGCAGCAGATGAACGGCGTCGACAACATGCTGTACATGTATTCGGTCAACGCCAACAACGGGCAGTCCACTGTCTACGTTGACTTCGACGTCAAAAGCAACGCCGACACCGATCAGGTGCTGTCGCAGCTGCGCGTCTCCCAGGCTCAGTCTCAGCTGCCCGCTCAGGTGAACACGGCTGGCGTCACGGTGATCAAGTCGCTCACCTCGCCGCTGATGCTCATCGGACTTTCGTCGCCGGACAATCGCTACGGCCAGGAATTCCTCACCAACTACGCGATCATCAATCTGCAGGATGAGCTGACGCGCGTGCCCGGTGTATCGCGAGTGCAGGTCTTCGGCGGCCAGTACGCTCTGCGTGTGTGGGTGAGGCCCGATCAGCTGGCCAAGCTTGGCGTGACGGCGACTGACGTTATTAACGCAATCCAGACTCAGAACAACGTCAATCCGGCGGGCCAGATCGGCGGCGAACCCATACCTTCGGGCCAACAGTTCACCTATACGGTGCGGACCCAGGGCCGGCTCGTGACTCCTGAGGAATTCGGCAACATCATCATTCGTGCCAATCCCGACGGCTCGGTGCTGCACCTGCACGATGTAGCCCGCGTCGAAATGGGCGAACAGATCTACAGCCTCTCAGCGCGCTATAACAATGCGCCTGCCGGCATGATGGCGGTCTACCAGCTGCCGGGCTCCAACGCCGTGGAAACGGCGCGCCTGGTCACAAAACGGATCAAGGAATTGTCGGCGAACTTCCCCGCCGGGATGCGTTACGACATTCCGCTGGACACGACCAAGGCGGTTACTGCCGGCATTCGCGAAATCGTCATCACGCTCGGTATCGCGCTGTTGCTCGTCGTGCTCGTCGTTTATCTCTTCCTGCAAAGCTGGCGGGCGACACTGATTCCCCTGATGGCGGTGCCTGTATCGCTGATCGGCACTTTCATTATCTTTCCGGCTCTCGGCTTCTCCATCAACACGCTTTCCCTCTTCGGCCTGGTGCTCGCCATCGGCCTGGTGGTGGATGACGCTATTGTCGTGGTGGAGGCAGTTGAGCACCACATTGAAGAAGGCATGACTCCGCGCGACGCAACCATCCGCGCGATGGAGGAAGTGGGGTCGCCGGTTGTGGCCATTGCGCTCATCCTTGCCGCCGTATTTATCCCGACGGCCTTCATCCCTGGTATCACCGGCAAGCTCTACCAGCAGTTCGCCGTCACCATCGCGATCTCTGTCCTCATCTCGGCTTTCAACGCGCTCACGCTCAGTCCGGCACTGGCCGCGATGCTGCTTAAGCCCCGCGAACACAAAATCCGCCGCAGCCCGCTGCAGCTTTTCTTCGATCGCTTCAACTTCTTCTTCAGCCGCACGACCGACAAATATGTCAGCACATCCAGCCGCCTGATTCACAAGTCGGCCATCACCATGATCGTGCTGGGTGTCATCGCGGTGGTTGCCGTCTTTATGGGAGGCCGCCTGCCTTCCGGCTTCCTTCCTCAGGAGGATCAGGGCTACCTTTTCGCCGCGCTGGTGCTGCCCGACGCATCTTCCATGCAGCGGACCGATGAGGCCGTTCAGAAAGTGACTAACACGCTGCTGCACACACCCGGCGTAGGTGGTGTGGTTGGCGTCGACGGATTCAACCTGCTCACGCTGACCCAGAGCACGAACACTGGATTCTTCTTCATTTCACTCAAGCCGTGGGAGATGCGGAAGTCGAGACAGGAACAGATCGAGAGCATCCAGGCCAACGTGCAGAAGCAACTGATGGGGCTTGGCGATGGACTCGCGTTCTCGTTCCCGCCACCGCAGATTCCAGGTGTGGGCACATCGGGCGGGGTGACGATGATCCTGCAGGATCGCTCCGGAAAGGACGACCCCTCCTTCCTCACGAAGAACCTTTTCGGATTCCTGGGAGCGCTGTCGAAGCGGCCTGAGATCGCGGCGGCGATTCCCTCGTACATGCCGGCGGTGCCGCAGTTGTATGCGGACGTTGATCGCGAGAAGGCAGAGCAGCAGCAGGTGGATCTGAACAATGTGTATACGACGATGCAGACGTTCATGGGCGGGTATCTGGTGAACTACTTCAACCGCTTCGGACGGCAATGGCAAACCTATGTTGAAGCCGAGGGCGACACCCGCAGCAACATTCAGAACATCGGCGAGTTCTATGTGCGCAGCGCGAACGGAAGCCAGGTGCCACTCAGCTCGCTGGTGCATGTTAAGCAGATCACGGGTCCGGAGTTCATCATGCGCTTCAACGAATACAACGCGGCGCAGCTGAACATCACAGGCGCTCCCGGCTACAGTTCCGGCCAGGTGCGCGCTGCGCTGGAAGAGACTTTTCACCAGACGATGCCGCCGGGAATGGGTTTCTCTTATTCCGGCATGAGCTTCCAGGAGCAACGCGCAGCCGAGGGCACCCCGGCGTGGGTGGTTTTCGCACTGTCGTTGCTGTTCGTGTTCCTCATTCTCGCCGCGCTGTATGAAAGCTGGACACTCCCCTTCAGCGTCCTGCTCAGCACGCCGGTGGCAATTCTCGGCGCCTATCTCGCACTGACGTCGCGTTCGCTTGAGAACGACATCTTCGCCACGGTCGGACTGATCATGCTCATCGGCCTTTCGGCGAAGAACGCCATCCTTATCGTCGAGTTTGCGGTGCAGGACTATCGGACCGGCCGAAGCATCTGCGATTCCGCTCTCAGAGCGGCACGCCTGCGCTTTCGTCCCATTGTTATGACTGCGCTCGCGTTCATCGTCGGCTGCATTCCTCTGTGGACCGCCAGCGGCGCGGGGGCTGCGTCGCGCCGCATTCTTGGCACCGTGGTGATTGGCGGCATGTCACTCGCGACGGTGATCGGAATCCTCATGATTCCCACGACCTTCTCCGTCGTGGAATACCTGTCGCATCGGTTCGCGCGGGGGGGCAAGGGAACCACGATGGATTCAACCCGTGGCATTTGCGACCCCGAGCCGGTAGCGGTGGAGGCAGAAGGAGACGCCGCATGACCTCATCGTCGCAACATCTTTCTCCGGGCTGGAAAATTGCGCTGGGCGCTTTGTTCCTCGTTCTTCTCGCGGGATGCACTGTCGGTCCGAACTACAAACGACCGCAGGTACCCACAGCGCCTGCGTTCCGCGGAGCGGATGGCGTCGACGCTGCGACCGCCGGCAACGCATCGCTCGGCGACGAGAACTGGGCTGACGTGTTTCGCGAGCCTGAGTTGCAGGGGCTGATCCGAACCGCGCTGAGCAACAATTACGATGTCCGCATCGCGGCCCAGCGCGTGCTCGAACAGCAGGCTCAGGTAAAGATCACCCGCTCGCAGCAGTTCCCCACACTGTCAGTGGGCGGCACCGGTATTGGCGCAGAACTGCCCGACTCGCTCAGCAAGACCCTGGGTGGAAGCACTCTGTCAGCCGGCAGCTTCAATCTCTCCGCAGCCTGGACGCCGGACTTTTGGGGGCTCTATCGCCGCCAGACGGAAGCCGCGCGAGCGCAGATGCTGTCTGAGGTCTGGGCGCAGCGTGCTGTGCGCATGACGCTGGTCGAGCAGGTCGCTTCGGCATATATCCAATTGCGCGCGCTGGACCGCCAGCTGGAAATCGCAAAGCAAACGCTCGAGACGCGTCGTCAGTCCGTGGATTTGACGCGCCGCCTCGCCGACGCCGGTTCGGCGCCGCTTTCCGATCTGCGCCAGGCCGAGGAACTGGAGTACACGGCATCATCGCAGATTCCGCAGCTGGAGCAGCAAATACAGCAACAGGAGAATGCGCTTCGCTTGTTGCTGGGCGAGAATCCGGGCCGGGTCGCGCACAGCGACGACAAGGCCCTGGCGCCTCCTCCTCAGGATCTGCCCGTCGGATTGCCTTCGCGTCTGCTCGAGCGCAGGCCCGACATTCTTGCAGCGGAACAGCAACTGGTGGCGGCCAATGCGCGGATTGGCGTCGCCCGGGCTCAGTTCTTCCCGCAGCTCTCCATCAGCGCATCGGGTGGAGTCGGCGGAGACGAGTGGTCGAATCTGTTCGATCCGTCCGGCCATACCATTTACGGCATTGGCAGCCTCACCCAGCCGATTTTTCAGGGCGGCAGGCTCAGGGGCCAGCTTCAGCTCTCCGAACACGCCAAAGAGGAGATGGTGCTGAATTATCAGAAGACCATCAGTGGGGCGTTTCGCGATGTTTCCGATGCGCTCATCGCGCTCAATAAGCAGCGTGCGGCGCGCGAACAGCAAACGTTGCTGGTGGCCGCGGCTGAGGATGCGACGCGGCTGGCGAAAACCCGCTATCAGGGTGGCGCTACCAGTTATCTGGAAGTGCTCACCACCGATTCCAATCTTTTTTCTGCGCAGCTGAACCTCGTCAACGCGCAGGAGGGAGAAGCGCTCTCGCTGGTGCAGCTGTATGGCGCATTGGGCGGGGGCTGGAATTAAGTGTTTCCGGATTGAGGTTCTTTGCGCCGGGCGATTATGACCACAGGCGGGCTGCACCGCGCACACCGCTGGAATCGCCATGCTTCGCGGGAACGACGGGAGTCGCTGCGGATTTGCCGAACGCCGATGTCGCGATTCGTGAAGGCACGTTGCGATAGAGACGCTCGATGCGGGAGAGCCCTCCGCCCAGCACGATGATGTCCGGGTCCAGCAAGTTCACCACGTGCGCGAGCGAGCGTGCCAGACGATCTTCGTAACGCTCCAGTGCAACGATCGCCTGCGGATCGCCTGCTTCGCTTGCGGCAACGATTTCGAGTCCAGACAGGGCCGATCCTGCGGCACGGAGATAGTCCTCTTCCAGCGCCGGACCGGAGAGCCATCGTTCAATGCAGCCGCGCTGACCGCAATAGCAAAGATCCCCGGGATACTCGTCGGGGCGTTGCCAGGGCAGCGGATTGTGGCCCCATTCGCCGGCGAGGCCGTTGGGACCGGTGTGCATCCGGCCATGCAGGGCGATACCCGCGCCACAGCCTGTGCCGAGAATAGCTGCGAAGACGACAGCGTGGCCGGCCGCGGCTCCGTCGATGGCCTCAGAGACGGCGAGGCAATTGGCGTCGTTAACGCAGCGGACCTCGCGGCCCAGGGCAAGAGACAAATCCTTTTCGAGCGGTCTTCCGTTGAGCCAGGTGGAATTCGCATTCTTCACGAGACCTGTCGTGGGCACGATGGAGCCGGGAATGCCGACGCCAATGGGGCCAGAGGGTCCGACTTCACGCTCGATGGATGCGACCAGCTCTGCAGCGGCGCGGATAGAGCCTTCGTAATCATGGCGTGGTGTGGGGATGCGCACGCGACGCAGCTCGCGTCCCTCGGCGTCCATCGCGAGTGCTTCAATTTTGGTTCCGCCCCAGTCGATGCCGATGCGTACGCGAGGCGCCTGATTCATGCGCGGTTCGTTCCCCATTCGTCCAGCGCGGCGGCCAGACGTTTCAATGCCTCGGCCGTCATGGCGGT
>DASZYN010000091.1:0-7330 GCA_035545435.1 Acidobacteriaceae bacterium
TTCGAAGCTGGCACAACATGGCCCACCACCGCGCGGTCCAGATCCACGTAGGCCAGCTCAAGCGAGCCGTGACTGCACAGGCCATCGAGAAGGAAGGTCGATCGCAGCTCCTCGGTGGTCATGCGAGGATAACGAACCGGATCGGCCATCAAAACTGTCTTCATCATCACTCCATTTGCGGGCGAAGTCTGTCACGGCCCGCACCTCACATCGGGCAGACTCTTTTGTCTATCAGAAGGGCCTGGGGACTGTCTGCGTTTGCGATCGGCCCAATCCCGCAATACGGGATACTCCCTCCCTTATCGTGAATCATTCAGGACTGGCAGAGAGGTCGTTGGTGTTTCCGCAGCGTGGAAATACGCGTGAATCTCCTCCGCGGTCTTCGGTGGAACCACAGCTGCCAGCGATTCCAGATTCGCAACCGCGATGCTCCGCAGGCTGCCAAAGTGTTCCAGCAGGCGCTGCCGTGTGCGTGCACCGACTCCCGGGATGGTCAGAAGTTCTGAATCGCGGTCGCGCATCTCCCGCCGCTTGCGATGGTAGGCAATGGCGAAGCGGTGCGACTCATCGCGAATACGCTGCACCAGATGCAGCACCGGAGAGCGCCGGTCGAGCACGACCGGCTCGTCTTCCTGCCCGTACAGATAGATGATCTCCTCCCGCTTGGCAATCGACGCCAGCGGCTGCGTCGTAATCCCCAGAGACTCCAGCGCCTCCGCGGCGGCGTGCAGTTGGCCCAGTCCGCCATCGATCAGAATCAGAGACGGCATCTTCTGCTTTTCTTCGACGATGCGCTTGTAGCGGCGTGTCACGACCTCGCGCATCGAGGCGAAATCGTCGACACCCTCCACGGTTTTGATCCTGAACTTGCGATAGGCGCTCTTCTTCATCTCGCCGTCTTCCCATACCACCATCGACGCCACCGTCTCCGCCCCCTGGATATGGGAGATGTCGAAGCACTCGATGGTGCGCGGCAAATCTTCGAGCGTCAGCGCGTCCTGCAGCGCCTCCTGGATTGCCTTGCGGCTTGGCGCAAGAACGCGGAAACGCTGGTCGAAGCTCTGTTTTGCATTCTGCCCGGCCAGATCGACGAGCGACCGCTTGTCTCCGCGCTGGGGAACCGCGATCTCAACCCGGTGCTTCGTGTGCTCGGCCAGCAGACTGGCCAGCGACGAGCGATCCGCGAAATCGACCGGCAAATAGATGCTCTTCGGCACGTACTGCTGGTCGATGTAGAGCTGCTTCAGCAGGGCAGAGAAGAACGCCCCCGGCTCAAACGTCGCCTCCGCCTGCTCAACGGCAACCGGGCCGCTCTCCGACTCCGGCAGTTCGCCGACAAAATCAGGCAGATCCTCCCAGAAAAACTCGCGCCGGTCCACGATTTTTCCCCCGCGCATGTGGAACAGGTTCACCGCAATCATGCCGCTCTCGCTGTGAAAGCCGAAAACGTCCGCGTCGTCATCCTCGACCGAAGCGATGCGCTGCCTCTCCGAGAGCTGGTCGATCGTCACCAGCAGGTCGCGGTATTTCGCTGCCAGTTCGTACTGCTCAGCAGCGGCCGCGCTGGCCATGCGTGCGCGCAGAGATTTGTTCAGCTCAGCCGTGCGGCCTTCCAGAAACATCTGCGCATCACGGACCGCTTCCGCGTAAGCCTCGGGCGTCGTCAGGTCCTGGACGCACGGCCCCAGGCAGCGCCCGATGTAGTACTGCAGGCAGGGCCGCGAGTGGTAGCGCGACAAATCAATCTTGCAGCTGGGCAGGAGGAAGCTGCGGTGGATCAGATCGACCACGCGATAGGCCAGATTGCCGGGGAAGTAGGGTCCATAGTAAGCGCTGCCGTCCCGGCGCAGCCGCCGCGTGACAAAAACCTTCGGCCAGCGATCGCCGAGAGTGAGCTTCACATAGGGGTAGGTCTTGTCGTCCCGCAGCAGGATGTTGAAGCGCGGCTTTCGCTGCTTGATCAGATTGTTTTCAAGCGCCAGAGCCTCGTGCTCGTTGTCGACCAGGATGTAGTCGACGTCGACCGCGTCCCGCATCAGAGAGCCGGTTTTCGCGTTCGCCTGGGCGGCGTCCAACAGGTACGAGCGCACCCGGGACCGCAAATTTCGGGCCTTGCCGACGTAGATCACCTCGCCGTCGGCATTCTTATAGAGGTAAACGCCGGGCCGGGTGGGTAAGGTACGAATCTTTTCGTGTAAATCCATGATGGCCCTGGAGCTAGTGTAACGGCTGGCCCGCAAGGTGGTTTTGGGGGCAGATCGGCCTCAATTCCGCGTAAAAAATACGCAAGTGGCCAATTTTCCAGGCCGGAAAAGAGGGGCGCTGTTTCTGGTTAAAGCATGATGGAACATAGACTTAGGCTCATTTATGAGAATTGGGCCTGCGCGTGCACCTTCCCGAGGCGAAAAAAGGAAGCATCCGCTCGCAAAGCGGAGCTTTCTCAGTAGTTGAAAGAAGCAGGACAACAATAGAAATGGAGTGTCACCCATGACGCGGATTTCCAGAACAGGTTTCGCGACCGCCTCAGCTGTTGCGGCGCTGTCTTTGGTTTTCACAACCGGATGCACCACCAAAAAATATGTGGCCAGCCAGACCCAGCCGGTAATTCAGAAGACCAACGAGCTTGACGATGCCACGGCCGCCAACAATCGGGCGATCCACGATGTGGATTCGCGGGCCCAGGCCGGCATCCAGCAGGCACAGAGTTCAGCCAACCAGGCGCAGCAGAGCGCACAGAACGCATCCCAGGCCGCCAACACCGCCCAGTCTTCCGCTCAGGATGCCGTCAATCGCGCCGACTCCCTGGCCGGCGTCATTGCCAATCTCGACAATTACAAGCAGGTCGGCGATGTCTCCGTCACGTTCGGATTCGACAAGTCCAACCTGAACAAGGCGGCAAAAGAGCAGCTGGATCAGTTCGGCAGCCAGCTGGCCAACGCGAAGAACTACATCCTTGAAGTCACGGGCGGGACCGACTCGGCTGGTTCGAAGGAATACAACTACGCCCTGAGTGATCGCCGCGCCATGGCCGTCGTGCAGTATCTGGCGTCGAAGTACAACGTGCCCGCGCACAAGTTTTACCTCGTCGGTCTCGGCAAGGATGTCGAGGTCGAGTCCAACAAAACCGCCGAGGGCCGCAAGAAAAACCGTCACGTTGAAGTTCAGTTGCTGAGCAACGCGGGCGACAACGGTGCACCCGCCCAGGGCGCAGCCAATCCAACCGGCGGAGCGCCTTCCGGCCGGTAACCCTTAGCGAAGAGACAAATCTTTGGGCGCGCGCTTCTAAGCTGCGCGCCCGTTTTCTTTTTGCACTCTACCTGGCCTGTAGCTGCCGGACGTGCGAACCCCGCACGTCATTCGCCGTATACAGCCGCAGGAATGGCGCACCCTGACAGGCCGCTTCCAGAGCAGCCCGCCCCCCCGCCTCTTCCCGCTCCACCAAACAGACCGCCGCGATCACGCGCATTCCCGCCTCCCTGGCGGCTTCAATCGCTGTGATCGTCGAGGCGCCCGTGGTGCACACATCATCCACAATCAGCACCGGCGCGTCCTTCTCGAGGAATCCCTCGATCCGCCGGCCTGTTCCATGCGCCTTCTCCGCTTTGCGCACGAGGAAGCCGTGGATCAGCGGTGCATCTGCCTCTTGCTGTGCCCGCCACGCGCTCGCAATGGATACGGCAGACACGACCGGATCTGCGCCCATCGTCAGTCCACCCACCGCGACCGGATGAAGGTTTTGCTCTCGCAACAGATCGAGGATGGCCAGGCCGGTTAGCCGGCCCCCCTCAGCGTGCAGCGTCGTCGTGCGGCAGTCAATGTAGTAGTCGGACTTCGCGCCGGATGACAGCGTGAAGTTGCCAAGCCGGAACGAGGTGCGCGCCAGCAGGTCGAGCAGGGCAATGCGAGGATTCTCAGAAGCAGAGGTCATCTCGCCTAGTGTAACGGTCCGCCACAGCAGGTTTCTCACGTTGTGCTGACCGCCGATGCCGAACGCCGAGCGCGGATCGCCGAACGCTACTGCTTCTTCTCCGGTGTGGCCGGCTTCAGTCCGGCAATCGCGTCCGTCAGCCCTGTGAGCGCCGCCGAGTCCAGTGAGTACAGCGACGGCCCGTCATCGCGCCTGGCAATCGCCCCGTCGCTGGTCTTCTGCATCTGGACCTTCTCCACCCGCTTGCCCCCATCCGACGTCACCGTCAGATCGATGCCCGCATTCGTAAATCCCGATGTCACAAACTTCGAAGCAGCCAGATCGCGCACCGCAGTGATCAGCCCCTCGGCACTCCCGCTGTCCATCTTCTTTCCATCCGAGATCCAGTCCTTGCCACTCCTGGCCAGCACGATGGATGTGTTTCCAGAGTGGTATTCGATCTTGTCCGGATCGGCATAGCCGAAATCAAACAGCTGCTTGTTGCGAAAATCATCCAGGCCTCGTTCAAGGTCCGAGTCCAGTGAGCTGGCGTTGCTCGAGTCGATCTTCCACGCGCCAGGAACAGCGCTCGATTTCGCGTAGTAGGCGTCTTTCTCTTTGCGAACTTCGAGAGTATCCGTGCCGGAGCTGCCTGTCAGCTTCACCGTCGCAACCGGCGTGGCATGGGAGAAGTCGCGCGTCGCATCTTCAGCCGAGACCGACGGATCCCACTTGGCACCGGTGAGCTGCGAAAGCAAATCGTCCACCTGGTAGTTGTCCGTTCGGTACGATTCCGGTTTCTCGATCTGCCAGCCCTTCTGAATGCGCGCGAAGCTAATCTTCTGACCCTTGCGATCCAGATCGATGCTGCTGACCGAACTCGCCTCCACAGGCAGCAGCCGCTTGTCGCGCAGGTCGCCGAGGCTCTTGTTCAGGCTGCTCTTTGCGAACGAACCCGCCGTAAAAACGCGCGGACTTCCGGCCAGCTGGACATACACGCCTCCTCCAGTCGGGGCGTCATCTCCAAAAAGCAGATGGTCCGTCTTGTTGTCTTTTCCTGTGACATCGACCTCGAGAGATGGATCGCTGAGGCCGTATTCGCTGAGGTTCTCAGCTTTCTCCTCAACAATGCTGTCGGAATTCAGCGGCGCAAGGCTGCTCAGCATCGCCGATACCGCGCTGCTGTCCGCGGGATAGTCCCCAGGCGACGTGATCTTCCACTGGCTGGCGCCGGCCCGCGCCAGCGTAACCGCCTGCGCCCCCTTTTGCTTCACCGTCACACTTGTGACCGTCGCCGGATCAATCTTCAGGATCGCCGGAGTAGTGGCGGATGCGCTCTCCTTCGGCTTGTGGTGCTCCGACCAGTAGAGAACACCCGCCAGGACGAGAAGAACCGCTGCTGCAACAATCAGACCGCGAAATTTCATGACCAATCTTCAGCCGATCGAATCCGGAGTTCGGCTATCTCCGCTTCCACCACACCAGGATGCCGCCGGCAATCACAATCAGGGGCAGCACAAACTGGCTGATCAGCCGCACCATATTGAGCTGCGCGCTGGTCATCGTGATGCGCCGGTCTTCCGGCTTTTTCGGACGAATGGAAATCAAATCCTCGTCCGATGTCAGCCAGTTGATGGAGTTCGTCGCCAGGTCGCCGTTGCCGTTGAAGCTGATAAAGCTGTTCGACGCCCAGGCCGAGCTGCCAATGACCACGAACCGTCCCTCGGAGCCGGATTTGCCCGTGTTGTAGGTCCCGGCCACGCCCAGCGTCAGCGGCCCGCGCTTGTTGTTCGGATCCTTGACGTTGATCTTCGGCGAGCTCAGGTTCGTCGTGGCAAAGCTGGAGTCCGACGTGTCAAAAAGCTTTTCGACGCTGCTCTTATCCGTATTCCTGAAAGTCAGTGAACGCGCCAGCGGGAAACCGGTAAAGGTCGTCTTCATGTCGGCCACGATCGGCTGCGTCCCGTAACTGTTCACCAGCGCCACCTGCCCGCCGAAGCCGTAGAGCTGTCCGATCGGATTCAGGTCCAGCACCAGGTCCTTGTCCGCGGTCACACCCCAGCTCTCCAGCAACGAGAGCAGGGAAGCGTTATCCCCAATTGACGACGGACCCATGTTCAGCGGCGGATCGAGCATGAAGAGTGCGCGGCCTCCACCCTGAACGTACGTTTTGATCGCGTCGACCTCGGGCTGTTCATAGTTCCGTGTCGGACCGTCAATCACAATGGCAGTGCAATCGGCCGGAACCGACGCCGTCGCGACCAGGCTGATCGACTTCGTCTGGTAGCTGTCGCGGTCGAGCAGGTCCTTGAACCGCGATTCGCCTTCGCGGCTGGAATCGTCGGTTTGGTGTTCGCCGCTCCCGGTGACAAAACACACGGTGCGTGTGTTGCCTTTGATGTCCCGGATCAGCGCGCCCGTCAGGCCTTCCTCCGTCATGTCGCTGGCAATCTCGGTGTGATCGCCCACCTGCACCGTGGCTGTTCCTTCGTTGCGGATGCCCGCCTGGCGCGCCAGCATCGGTTCCTTGACCGGATCGACATACTTCACGTGAACTTTGGGCGAGATTGCTTTGTATTCGTCGAGGATGTCCTTGCCTTCGCCGAAGTGCGTGCTCACGTTGAAATAGGTGATGGTCGCATCCTGCTTCAGCCCATCGACGATTTTCTTCGTCTCCTGGGACAGGCTGTAACGCTTGTTCGCAGTCGCGTCATACTGCTTCGAGTAACGGTTGGCGAGATAATTGGCGACCACGACGACGGCCAGCACGACCAGCGTATAAGTGGTCGCGTAGGCCGCGTATTTCGTCTGTCTCGCCTTCAGCCACTGACTTGCCATTCCTGCTTACGACCTCCAGCGAAGGGATTCCATCGATCGCGCGGTAAAGAAGAGTCCAACGAAGATGACGCTCAGGTAGTAAATCGCGTCCTTCGTCGACAGCACACCGCGGTCGAAGGTATCGAAGTGAGTGATGACGGAGAGGTAGGAGAAGACCTGCGCCCAGGTCGACGAGTCATAGCTGCTGACCCAGGAAAAGACCCACAGCAAGAGACAGGCGCCAAAGGTCATCGCAGCCGCGATGATCTGATTTTTCGTCAGCGTCGAGATAAACGTACCGATGGCCAGCAGCGCCGCACCCTGCAGGAAAACGCCCAGCAGCGTCACCAGCATCGGTTTCCAGTCGGGATGCCCATAGCGGAACAGGAAAACAAAATTGATGCACGCGAAAACGATGATCCAGCAGTAGAGCAGTGTCGCCGAAAACCACTTGCCGATGATGATCTCCACATCGCGCACCGGCGAAGTGGCCAGCAGCTCAATCGTCCCGTTGCGCTTCTCCTCGGCGAAGAGGCGCATGCTGATGAGCGGAATCATGAACAGCCCGAGGAAGCTCGAGGTCCCAAGCAGCGGCCGGATGAGTTG
>DASZYN010000092.1:0-8304 GCA_035545435.1 Acidobacteriaceae bacterium
TGATTCAACCGATGGATACGCCGCTGGTGTTCAGTGGATTCGGCTCAGGAGCTCTGCAGCTGTGGAAGGAGCACGCGCCGGCCGGACTGGCTCCGGTGGAAGGCGTGGGCGGGTCGGCCAGCAGCGAGAAGCAGCCGGATCCGCTGATGCCGGGATCGGCGGTAAGCGCGGTGCTGCTGCGTGGAGATCTGAACATCGCGGCGACGTGCACGGTGACGTACATCGATCCGAAGCGAATGCTGGCTTGCGGGCATCCGATCACGCAGTTCGGGCCGGTTTCAATGCCGATGACGAAGGCGGATGTCGTGGCGACGCTGCCGTCGCCGCTGGAGGCTTTCAAGATCATCAACACCACTGAGACGGTGGGATCCATCACGGAGGATCGGGCATCGGCAATTCTGGGCGAGTTCGGGAAACCGGCACGCATGATTCCGGTGACGCTGCGGGTGACCCGGGGGGGGACGGGGCGAGCGGAGGGAAAGGAATCCGAGACGCTGCACTTTGAGGTGATCGACCAGCCGCAGATCACGCCCATGGCGGTGATGGTGGCGGTGTACCAGGCGCTGATGCTGGAGAACACCTACTCGGCGCAAACGACCTATCACGTGCAGGGCTCAGTAAAGCTGAGCGGGTATCCGCTGGTGAAGCTGAATAGCCTGGTGGCGCCGACCGATGCTTTGCCGGCGAATCTCCAGACCGCGCTGGCGCTTGGGGAACGGTTCACGCGCTTGTACGACAATGCGGCGCGGCGCACACCGGTGGAGAGCGTCGACCTCGAAGTGGCAGCCATTCCGCGGCGGTTGACGGCGGAAATCCAGAGCGTGCATACGAGCCGGGTGGAAGTTCATCCCGGTGACACGGTAACGGTCGAAGCGACGATTCTGCCCTGGCACGGCGAGCCGCATAACGTGCGGGTGCCGGTAAAGTTGCCGGCGAACCTGCCGGAGGGGCCGGTGCGCCTGCTGGTAAGTGACGCCGGTACGCTGGACCGGTTGATGCAGCCTCCGCAGTTCAACGCGCAGCCGCTGGACGTTGCGGCGACGATCGCACAGCTGAACAGCGTGCACACAAGCGATCAGCTGTACATCACGCTACTGGCACCCCAGGCGCAGGCGGCGGTGGATGGGCGCACGCTGACGGCGATTCCGATGACGGTAGCCAATGCTCTGGCGCCGCTCCGGGAGAACAAGGGAATGGCGCTGAACGGCGAATCGGCGGTGCCCATGGCGTCGTTGCCGATGGATGCGGTGGTGACCGGCCAGCAGGTGGTTACGCTGCAGGTCGAGGATCAGTAGGGCGGCCGGCAGCGCGTAGCCGTGGCTGGTTGGGCGGCAAATCTCAGAAGTCCATCTTCAGCCGACTGCGGCCGTTCAGGCCCGGACAAGTTTCCCAAGAATGGACATGCAAGGCGTGGCGACGGCGAATTGAGCCTCGGGTTACGCACGTGCTGTCATGGTTGAGCCCGTTCGTCACAGGCGGCTTGCGGTGGTCCGTGGCGTGCAGTCTAATGGGCGCGACGCAGAGGTTAGAAAGGGAGGCATCGCATGGCGTACGTAGAGCGCATCCGCGACATGATTGGCCAGCCGCTGTTGGAAGAGATTGTGCGGCAGCGGGTTTCGGCCGGGTGGCATCTGGTTTCCGTGGAGTGGCGGCGCGAACTGCCCGAATCTGAGATGCCGACCGACGGGGCGTTTCCGGAGGACATTCCTTATGGGCTGCGCATCTCGGAAGACTGCAAGGGGCTCGAGCTCGATCCCAACGAACAGCAGGCGCTGCTGCAGATGATGGAGATGCTGGTACAGGATTTTCCGTTCTCCAACATTGCGAGCCATCTGAACGAGATGGGTTTCCGCACGCGGGATGGAAAGCGTTGGAGTCCGGTAGCCATCTTCAATATGATTCCGCGCTTGATTGATGTTGGACCGCGGCTGTTCTCGTTAGAGGAATGGGAGAAGCGACGGGAGAAGTTTGCGCGCATGATCTGAGGGCGGGAATATTCAGGAGGTGAAGGGCAGGGGCGACGAGCGTCCCTGCCCTTTGCGTTTATGCGGCACGACGTTTGAGGTGAACGAAGGCCGCCGCTTCTCGCAGGTCGGCGACGAACAGGGTGCGGGCCTCGTGGCGGGCCTCCTCGTCCGGCGCGCGCAGGATCGATGAAGGGTGCACCGTGGCGAGCACCGGGGGCAGATGTTGCGGGGTTAAGACTTTGCCGCGATTCCTGGTGACGCGAAATGTGCTGCCGAGCAGGGCCTGCGCGGCCGTGGCGCCGAGGCAGACGATTAGTTCGGGCTCGACAGCGCTGACTTCGGCGTCGAACCATGGGCGGCAGGCGGCGATTTCGCGGAGGCTGGGCTTTTTGTGGATGCGGCGTTTGCCGCGCGGCTCCCATTTGAAGTGCTTGACCGCGTTCGTGACGTAGACATCGTCGCGGTCGATGCCGGCTTCCTCAAGGCAGCGGTCGAGGAGCAGTCCGGCGGGACCGACGAAGGGCCTGCCTTCGATGTCTTCGCGGTCACCGGGCTGTTCGCCGATGAGGATCATGCGCGCGCGGGCCTTTCCTTCACCGAAGACAGTTTGGGTCGCGCGCTGGAAGAGGGGACAACCTTCGCAGTGGGCCGCCGCTTTGCGGAGCGAGTCGAGATTGCGGCGCGCGGCCGGACTTTGGGGGAGGAAGTCCGCGGCAGAGGTTTGGGCGAGCGCTGCCTTCATAAAGATTGGGATGCGGTGTGTGACGCGATGGGACGCGTGCGCGATGAATCGTTGGCGGGCGCATCGGGAATCGGAGCGCTCGATCGCACAGCTCTTCGCATCCCACCTATCAGTGGCCGTTCGCGTTGCGGTCCACCGCGGACGGCGCACACAGGACGCAAAAACCACGAAACCGACCCCGCAAGCCAGGGCCCCAGGAGAGTTACTTATGAAGGTGTTTTCCGCAAATCTCGATAACCTGCGCAAGCTCTACATCAACCAGCTGCAGATGCTGCTTTCGACCGAGCAGCAGATCACGGAGACGCTGCCTAAGATGATCGAGAAGGCAACGGACACGCAGCTTAAACAGGCGTTTCAGTCACACCTGCAGGAGACCGAAGTGCAGGCACAAAGGCTGGAACAAATCCTGAATCAGGCGACCGGCGATGCCAAGGCGGTCAAGTGTAAAGTCATGGCCGCGCTGGCAACCGAAGGCGAGGACGCGGTAAAAGATGCAGCTGATGACGCAGTGCGCGATGCGGCGTTGATCTCGGCCGGGCAGCGTGTGGAGCACTACGAGATTGCCGTTTACGGAGCGGTTCGCCGCTGGGCACAGTTACTGGGCGAGACGTCGCATGTGGAACTTCTGGACAAGACGATCAAGGAAGAAGGGCACGCGGATCATCTGTTGACGGAAATTGCCGATCGGGTGAATCCGTACGCGCAGAAGGCGGCTTAAGAGGATTGCCGGTGGATCGTCCAAGGCTGCGATCCGCCGGCTGTTCCTCCGTTTGACTTCGCCGGTGTTGCAGAGCTAAGGGTCAGGGTGCAACATCGGAGGAGAGGCAAGATTGGTGAAGAAACTTCTTGTTGTGCTCTTCCTTTTGACCGCGGGCGTCTCGGCGCACTCACAGACCGGCATCTACGGTGAATTCAGTGCGGCGGACTATCATCGTCCGACGACGAACTGGCAATACGGTCCCACGTTTGGACTGTACTCGCAGCCCCTTGGAGTGCCGTTCGTGCGGGCGGGGTTCGACATCCGTGGGTCATTCCTGGGCAAGGGGAATGAGAAAGTGGACAGCATCCTGGGCGGCCTGCGTGTGCAGGTGCATCCGCATGTGGTGCCGTTGATGCCCTATGGTGAGGCGTTGGCCGGCGTGGCGCACGTAAATGTCGGCCAAGGGTCTGCCAATACGACGGGGACCGGCGTTGAGTATCAACTTGTGGGTGGGCTGGACGTGACGCTGCTGCCCCACCTGGACTGGCGGGCCATTGAATACTCCTGGAGTTCGGTTCACGCGCCCCACAGCGTGACCTTTGAACCTCAGGCGATCAGTACGGGCGTCGTCCTGCGGTTGCCGTGAATCCGGCGTAGGCTACGCCGTGACCGTGGGATTGCGGCGAGGCCGCCGGTTCGACTGCAGGATCTTCTTGCGCAGGCGCAGGGATTTTGGCGTGACTTCGACCATCTCGTCGTCGGCGATGAATTCGATGGCCTGTTCGAGATTCATCAGGTGCGGGGGCGCGAGGCGGATGGCGTCATCGGCCGTAGAGGCGCGCATGTTGGTTAGCTTCTTCTCGCGGACGACGTTGACGTCGAGATCATTGTCGCGGGAGTGCTCGCCAATGATCATGCCCTCGTAGACCTCGACGCCAGGTGGGGTAAAGAGGACGCCGCGGTCCTCAAGGCCTTCCAGAGCGTAAGCGGTCGTAATGCCGGGGCGGTCAGCCACCAGGGCACCGGTGGGACGCTGGGGGATGTCGCCCTGGTGTGGCATATAGCCGTCGAAGAGCGAGTTCATGACAATGGTGCCGCGGGTGTCGGTGAGCAGATCGCTGCGCAGGCCGATGAGGCCGCGGGAGGGCACGCGGAACTCGAGGCGGACGCGGCCATATCCGTGGTTGTGCATTTTGACCATTTCACCGCGGCGGGGGCCGAGGCGTTCGATGACAGTGCCGATGAAGCCCTCGGGGATGTCGATGGTGAGGTGTTCGACGGGCTCCATCCGCTTCCCGTCGACTTCTTTGGTGACGATCTCGGGGCGTCCGACCATCAGTTCATAGCCCTCGCGGCGCATCATCTCGATCAGGATGGAGAGCTGGAGTTCGCCGCGGCCAAGAACTTTGAAGCTGTCGGGACTGCCGGTTTCTTCGACGCGAATGGAGACGTTGGTGAGCAGTTCCTTTTCGAGGCGGTCGCGGAGGTTGCGCGAGGTGACCCACTGGCCTTCGCGACCGACCAGGGGGGAGTTGTTGATGGAGAACTGCATGGCGATGGTGGGCTCATCGATGATGATGGGCGGCAACGGCTCAGGATTTTCGGCACTGGTGATGGTTTCGCCGATGGTGATGCCTTCAACGCCGGCGATGGCGACGATGTCGTCGATCTCAGTCGCTTCAATGTCGACGCGCTTGAGGCCGCTGAAACTGAACATCTTGGTAATGCGCGTTTTCTGCATCGAGCCGTCGCGTTTGCAGATGGCCACGTCGTCGCCGGTGTGGAGGGTTCCCCGGAAAACGCGGGCGATGGCGAGGCGGCCGAGGTAGTCGGAGTAGTCGAGGTTGGTCACCTGGATCTGCAAAACGCCGGTGGGGTCGCCTTTGCCGGTGGGGATGGTCGCGAGGATGGCGTCGAAGAGGGGCATCAAGTCGGTGCCGGGGACGGTGGGGTCGATGCTGGCCTGGCCGAGCTTTGCGTTGGTGTAGAGGACGGGGAAGTCAAGCTGGTCCTCGCTGGCGTCGAGATCGATGAAGAGGTCGTAGACCTCGTTGAGAACTTCCTGGGCGCGCGCGTCGGGGCGGTCGATCTTGTTGATGACGAGGATGGGCGGGAGCTTGGCCTCCAGCGCTTTGGAGAGGACGTAGCGCGTTTGCGGCAGGGGACCTTCAGAGGCGTCGACGAGGAGCATGACGCCGTCGACCATCTTGAGGGCGCGTTCGACCTCGCCACCGAAGTCGGCGTGGCCGGGGGTGTCGACGATGTTGATCTTCTCGTTGTGGTAGAAGACGGCGGTGTTTTTGGCAAGGATGGTGATGCCGCGCTCGCGTTCGAGCTCGTTGGAGTCCATGACGCGCTCGGTGAGGGTCTCGTTGGCGCGGAAGGTCCCGGCCTGGCGGAGGAGCTGATCGACGAGGGTGGTCTTGCCGTGGTCGACGTGGGCGATGATGGCGATGTTGCGAATGCTCACTGGGTTTCTTTTCTGTTGGTTTGAGACTGGAACGGTAGTTGCACAGGGATGGATAAGTGCCTGCGTCTGCAGGCTGTATCCCTTCATGCAGGATGTCTGAATGCGGGTGCGGATACTGACGGTCTCAGCGCCGCCTGTCTAAGTTTACCAGTCCCGGGCAACGCCCTTTGACTGCAGGTGCGTCCTCCTAAGGGAGGGAACGGGGCGCGCCAGAGGGGGTTCTATGGATGGAATGATTCGCCGGAGTCTTGCGCTGGGAACGGGGCTGGCTCTGAGCATGACGATGGGCGCAGCGGCCCGGGCGCAAAGCCAGCCGAGCGCACAGCCAACGACGCAACAGCCAACCCCGCAGCAGCCGGCCGCCGAGCAGAATCCGGCGCCAGCAGCGAGCGACGCGCAGCCGCAGCGCACGATTCAAATGGTGCAGGCAAAGGCACAGCTGGATAAGACCATCGACACCAAGAAGGCCAAGCAGGGCGATCCTGTGACCGCAAAGCTGCAGGACAAGGTGCAGATTCCCGAGGCGCAGGAGCTGCCGAAGAACACGGTGCTGGAAGGGCACGTCGATCAGGTCCAGCCTTCGCAGAACAAGGGCGACGCGATGGTGACGGTGACGTTCGACAAGGCGAAGCTGAAGGACGGGAAAGAAATACCCATCAAGGCTACGGTGCTGGCGGTTTCCGAACCGTACTATGCGCAGCAGCCGACGGCTGGAGGCGGCGCGCCCAGCAGCGGGCCGGCCATGATGCCAAGCGCGCCGAGCAGGGGCACACCCTCGGGAGGTGGATCGATGGGGAGCGGCGGGGCGTCCACGCCGGCAGTTGCTCCGCAACCGATGAATGTGCCCGATGCCAGCCAGGGCCCATCGCGGACGACGCAGAGCCATGGCGGCGTTCCGGACGTGATGCTGAAGAGCGACATTCACGAACACACGTCGGCAACGTTCAGCTCGAAGGGGAAGAACGTGCATGTGCCGGACGGGACGCAGATGCAGTTTGCTCTGGCGATCATTCCCGCTGGAGTTACTATTCAGTAACTAGGGGCATTGAAGCCCGCTACTCGTACCGCAGCGAATCGATTGGATCCATCGCGGAGGCACGATTAGCGGGCAGAGTGCCGAAGATGATGCCGACGGAGACGGAGGCCACGAGTCCGACGACCGCGGACCAGCCGGAGACGGGGACCCGGTAGGCCGAGAAGAAGCGGACGGAAAAGGGAATGCCGAGGCCGATGATGGTTCCGATGAGGCCTCCGAAGAGCGAGACGAAACCAGCCTCCATAAGGAACTGAAGCTTGATCTCACGGCGGGTGGCGCCGAGGGCTTTGCGGATGCCGATCTCGCGGGTCCGGGAGCGGACCGTGGCGAGCATGATGTTCATGATGCCGACGCCGCCGACGGCGAGAGTGACGCCGGAGACAAGAAGGAGCATCGCGGTGAGCGCATTGACGACTTCACCCGCCAAGGTGATGAGTGCGGTCATGGTCTGGGTGCGGTAAACGGAAGTGGGCTGATGGCGGCCGCTGT
The DNA here is from genome assembly GCA_035545435.1 of Acidobacteriaceae bacterium. Taxonomy (GTDB): domain Bacteria; phylum Acidobacteriota; class Terriglobia; order Terriglobales; family Acidobacteriaceae; genus Palsa-343. The sequence continues at coordinate 7,405 of DASZYN010000092.1, forward strand.
GCTGGATGGCGGCCTTGATCTGCCGCGCCGCGTCCTCGACGGCGCTCTGGTCGCGGATGGAGAAGTACATCTGCTTCACGTTATCGGTACCGCTGAAGTAGCGGCCGACCGAATAGGGAATGAGGATGGTCTGATCGGCGATCTCGGTTTCGCCGAAGGTCTCGACGCGCTCTTTGAAGGTGCCGATGATGGTGAAGGGAATGCCGGTGATCTGAAAGCTGCGGCCGATGGCCTCGCCGGGAGATCCAAACAGGGCGCGTGCGAAGGGTTCGGTAACCACTGCGACTTTGCCGTGCATGGATTCGTCCTGCTCGTCGAAGAAGCGGCCGGAGAGGGTGACCAGGTTGCGGACCTGGCGGTACTGAGGCTCGACGCCGAGGACGAGGATCTCCCGGGTGATGCCGCCGCCGAGGCTGATGTTCTGGTGCATCTCGAGGACGACGGAGGAAGCGGCAATGGTGGGCACCTCTTCGTCGATGAGGTGCTCGTCTTCGAAGGTGAGGAAGTCGGACTGGAGGTTGGTGACGGCGCCGGAGCCACCGCCGGCATACTCGAGCTCGACGAGGTTGGTGCCGATTCCCTGAATTTCGCTAAGGATGTACTGGCGACCGGTGGCGGAGATGGCGACGACGAGGATGACGGAAGCGGTGCCAATGACCATCCCGAGGGCAGTGAGCAGGAAACGAACCTTGGAGCTGCGGAAGCTGTCGATCGCGAGCTTCGCGATCTCGCTGAGCATAATGGTCTGGCGAGCGCTGGCGATGGTGCGTTCGAAGGAGCGCAGGCGGGCGGTGCGTTCGGGGCGGGGACGATCGGTGCGGTCGGTGGCCATCTACTTCTTCCTAGAGGATGCCACAGGGACGGGGTTGGGCGCGTCGGGGGCAATTTTTGAAAAAAGGG
>DASZYN010000093.1:0-5166 GCA_035545435.1 Acidobacteriaceae bacterium
CGGCAGAATCACCGCATCGGAAGCGCCGGGGCACCCACCGAACACCGCCCGCACCTTCAGCTTCTCCGCATCCACCACCGTCGCGCTGTTCCCCGCGCGGTTCGTCACCACCAGCGTTCCGCCATCCGGAGAAACCCGCACTAGTCCCGGCGCCTCACCCACCCCGACCGCGCCAATCTCACGCCGCTTCTTCAGGTCCAGAACCGATACGTTGTTCGATCCCGCATTCGCCACGTACGCCCGCTCGCCCGTCGCGTCCACGCCGATCGATTCCGGCTCCCGATGCACCCCCATCGTTGCCGTCACCTTATTCGTCGTCGCGTCAATCACGCTCACCGACCCGCTGCCGCGATTCACGACGTACACCTCATCGCGCACCGGGTTCACAGCAACGTCCACGGGATTATCACCCACCGCAATCGTCGCCGCCGTCGTCATATGGACGAGATCCAGCACGGTGACCGAATTCCCGCCGCCGTTCGTCACCCACGCGTATTCACGAAAATCGGAAGGATACTTCGGAAAATGCTTCCGCCGGCAGCCGCTCACCCCGCCCAGCATCGACAGCAACAGAAGGCTCACGACAACCGCTGTCAGGCGCACCCTGACGCGCGTCTTTGTATCAGGACACCAACCCCCGGGTGCCCCATCCTGGTGGCGCCTGCCGTTGGGCGCAAGCAGGGTGGGATTGCGAAGTCCTCTCCCAGCCGCTTTTGTAACAGGGCACGAGTCAAAAGGCGGCCCATATTCCTGGTGCTGGGATAGGGGAGGCCGCAAACCCAAACCAGCTGCTTTTGTAACAGGGCACGACTTCAGTCGTGCCGAACAGGCGCCAGGAAGAACCGGGGCTTGAGCCCCTGAGGCTCTCCCCAAATTCGGCTCGGACTTGCCTTCAGATTCCACGGTCCGGTTCAGCATACACGCCAGCCGCACGCACGAAGCTTCGCGTTCTCCCGCACCTTCATTGGCCGAGAAGGGAATCCGCCTACCGCGCTCCCGCGCTCTCCGTCACATGAATCCCCCGCGGCACGCTGCGATGCAGCACCGTCGCAATCTGTCCGCACTCGTCCATCAGCTTCTCAAACTGCTCCGGCACGATCGACTGCATCCCGTCACTCAGCGCCTTGTCCGGCTGGTGATGCACTTCAACGATCAACCCGTCCGCGCCCACCGCCACCGCGGCCCTCGCCAGCGGCAGCACTTTGTTTCGCTTGCCCGTTCCGTGGCTTGGATCCACCAGGATCGGCAAGTGGCTCTCCCGCTGCACCGCCGGCACAATGCTCAGATCGAGCGTATTCCGCGTGTGATCCGCGAACGTCCGCACCCCGCGCTCGCACAGGATCACCTCGTAGTTCCCCTCGCTCATGATGTATTCAGCCGCCATCAGAAATTCTTCCAGCGTCGCCGCCAGCCCGCGCTTCAGCAGCACCGGCTTGCGCTTCCGCCCCGCCGCCTTCAGCAGCGAAAAATTCTGCATGTTGCGCGCGCCAATCTGGATCACATCCGCATACTCGGCCACCAGCTCCAGCGCCTCGTGATCGATCGCCTCCGTCACAATCCGCAAGCCAAACCGCTCGCGAATCTCCGCCATGATCTTCAGCGCTTCCTCGCCCAAACCCTGGAACGCATACGGCGAAGTCCGCGGCTTGTAGGCGCCGCCCCGGAAGAACTGCGCCCCGGCCGCCGCCACCTGCTCGGCAATCGCAAAGGCCTGTTCTCTGGATTCGATCGAACACGGCCCGGCAATCATCGCCAGCTTCGCCCCGCCGATCGTCGCATCGGTCCCCGCGAACCGAATCACCGTGTCCTCTTCCTTCACGTCGCGGCTCACCAGCTTGTACGGCTTCGAGACGCGGATCACCTCGGCCACCCCGGCCAGTTCCTCAATGCCGCCCCGATCCACTTCTCCCTGGTTGCCGGTGATTCCAATCGCCGTCCGCTGTGCTCCGGGCAGCGCATGCGCCCGATATCCCAGCCCTTCAATGTGCTCGCAAACCGCCTGAATCTCTTCCGGCGTCGCCTGCGCCTTCATCACGACAAGCATCGTGGTTTCCTCACTTGAGCTGCCTCAAGTGTAGTGGATGGGATACGGAAAGGAGAAAATCAGCAGGAAAAGGGCGGTTACGACTGGGCTATTCGACGGTGACTGCCGGAGCCCTATTCGCCTCGAAACAGGTCCCGTCCGCTCCGTGCCGCAATCACGGCCGGGGTCAGAACCATAGCAACAAACACAATCACGATCAGAGCGTCACGCATAGGTTTGGCGCCGCCCGGCCTGTCCGCCGGGTTCTACGCCAGTCTCCACTTTGCAGGCTCCCAAACGAATAGCACTTCGGCGTCTCCGCCTGCGGCCAAAGCGTCAGCCGTGCCCAACCAGCCAACCCCCTCATTGCTCCCTGTTAAAAAATTGAATCGATCCGCAACTTTGCCTTCACCCAGGGGTCCGTACCCAGCGTGAGGGGTCCCGGCGGGCCTTTCACACAGCAACTCTCCTCGGACAACGAGGCTGCCACATCTGTTGTCAGCGGCAGCCTCGTTGATTTTTCGTGAAACCGTCGGCAGCCTCTCATCCACGCACTTTCATCCCCTGCGCCGGACGCATACCATAGAGGAACAGAGCCGCTGCATCCGTACCTCGGAGCGGCAGGCGGGAAGGGAAGTTGTGCGCTGGTTTCTCCGCTCCAAGCTTCACAATGCCACGGTCACCGAAGCCAACATCGACTACATCGGCAGCATCACCATCGATGTCGCTCTCATGGAAGCGGTCGGCCTCGAAGTCGGCGAAAAAGTCCTCGTCGTCAGCAACACCTCCGGCGCTCGCCTCGAAACCTATACCATCGCCGGCGAGCGAAACTCCGGCACCGTCCAGATCAACGGCGCCGCCGCTCACCTGATCCGCAAAGGCGAGCAGGTCATCGTCATGGGCTTCGAGCTCACGGACACCCCCCTTCAACCCAAAGTCCTTCTCACCGGTGCCGACAACCGCGCGCCCCAATGGCTCTCCGAAGCCGGCTGACGGCCCTCCCACCCCCGTTTCCTCAGGCAGCCGAGGCGTGCGCCGCCGGGCCGTTCGCCAGCCGGAACCGCCCTACCGTTTGGTGCAGATCCTCGGCAAGCCCGGTCAGATTCTCGCAGGTGGTTGCCGACTGCCGCGCCGCCTCTTCTCCCCGATGGGCGATCGTGGCAATGTGCGCCACGCTGGTATTGATCTCCCCCACCGCCGTCGACTGCTGCGTTGCGGTGGTCGCAATCTGCGCGATCATGTCCCCAACGTGCTGAGACGAGGTGATGATCTCGTCCAGCGCCGACCCGGCCTTCGCGGTCTCTGCGACACCCTGTTCCACCAGCCGCGTTCCCGCCTCCATTTGCTCCACGGCGGTCGCGGTTTCCTGCTGCACCGCTTCGATCGTCCCTGCAATTTCCCGAGTAGCCTGCGTCGTCCGCTCCGCCAGGTTGCGCACCTCCCCCGCCACCACCGCAAATCCGCGCCCGTGTTCGCCGGCCCGCGCCGCCTCAATCGCTGCGTTCAGTGCCAGCAGATTCGTCTGGCTCGCGATCTCCTCAATGACGGCAACAATCCTGCCGATCTCATCCGAACGCTTTCCCAGCTCTTCGATCCGCCGCGCCGTCGTTCCCACCGACTCGGCGATCGACTGCATCCGGCCCAGTGCTCCCTGCACGATCGCTCCCCCCTGGCCGGCCACTTCCACCGCGTGACGAGCATCCTCCGCAACACGGTTCGCGTTGGTTGACACTTCGGCCACCGTGGCCGCCATCTCCTCCATCGCCGTCGCCACCTGTGTGATCTCGCCGCTTTGTTGCTTTGATCCCTCCGCTTCACGGGCCGCTGCTGCGGATATCTCTGTCGTTGCCGACGTCAGCCGCGCCGTATTTCCCGCCACGCGCCCCATGGTCTCCTGCAGGCTGTCCATGAACTGGTTGAACCATCGTGCCGCCGCCGCAATCTCATCCTTGCTGTCGATCGCAATCCGCTGCGTCAGGTCTCCTTCGCCCTGCGCTACATCCCGGATTCGCTCCGCCAGCCGGTCCAGCCGCCGTACCATCGACCGCGAGATGGTCGTCGACAGCACCAGCAGCGCCACCAGACACAGCAGCACGACCCCGCCCGACTGCAGCGCGCTCTTCCGCCACATCCCGTTCACGTCGTCGATGTACGTGCCGGTCCCGATCACCCAGCCCCACGGCTGGAAGACGCGCACATAGCTGACCTTTCTCACAGGGTCCGACTCTCCGGGTTTCGGCCACCAGTAGTAGAGGGTTCCGCTCCCGTGCTCCCGCGCGATCTTTGCGAACTCCACGAAGATGCGCGTTCCTTTCGGATCCACATAGCTGTTCAGATCCTTCCCCTCCATCGCCGGCTTGAACGGGTGCATGATCATCACCGGCCGAAGGTCGTTAATCCACAGGTAGTTTTTATCCCCGTAGCGCATGGCGCGCACCATCTGCTTTGCGTTCTCCTGGGCCTGTTCCACGTTCAGCTGACCGGCCTGCGCCCGCGCGTACTGCGCCTCGATCGTCGCGTACGCCAGCTCCACCACCGCTCGCGACTGCTCCTCTTTGCCCGCCAGCAAACGGGAGCGCTCGCCGCTCAGCCACAGCGCGCCCATCACCACCAAACCACACACCGCCACCGTCACCAGCAGTCTGAACTTGTGCCGAAGACTCATCCCGTTCCTTCCCTTGCCGCCTCTACACCGCCAGTGCGGCTTTGATCTTCATCAGCGATCCAACCACGGCCGTCGACACCTGTGCATACCGGCTCCGTCCGCCCAGGGCAATTTCCTGCCCCGTAATCCTGCCGGCGTCCGCGCCGCGAATGATCTCCCCCGCCGCCGCGTGAAACTCCGCGTGATCCCGGATCAGCTGCGCAAACTCCGGCCGATCCGCGAATCGCCGGCCCTTCCCGTGCAGCCACTGTCCCAGCTCGCATCCATCGTCCCGGCCTGTCTCATCCGCGTTCAGGCTGCGGTCCGGCTTCGCAATGTAAGCCGCCAGCTTCTGCTTCCACTTTGCATGCGCCTCGACCGCGCGGTCGAAGTTCATCTCCCCGCATCCCCGCCCCGAACTCTCATCGCAGATCCTGAACCCGCGGATCGTCCCGTCCAGCTCATTCGCCAGTCTCGACAGGTTCGTGCTCGCCTCCGC
>DASZYN010000094.1:0-7460 GCA_035545435.1 Acidobacteriaceae bacterium
GTACCCGGCCAATACGCAGCCACAAGCTTCTCCAGAGGCTTCATCACTTCCGGCTTCAGCGCGACCGGCGGCAGGCCTTTGGCTGCCGGAGCAGCGGGGAAAACCGTTCCGCCATCGTTCACGTAGTTCACGGTAATCTTCGGGTCGTTAATGATGCGGATGATGTCCTGGCGCACCTCTTCGCGCGAGTGGCCAGGGAGAATGCGGCAATTGATGTTGGCCTGGGCCATCTGCGGCAGCGCGTTGTTCGCATGGCCGGCCAGCAGCCGAGTGGCAACGCAGGTGGTATGCATGGTTGAGTTCCACTCCGGCGATTTCGAGAGGCGCGCAATCGCATCCTTGTTCGGGGGCGTCGCCAGCATGGCTCGCATGTCGGCAGCGGTCTCTGCCGGTTCCATGGTGGCAAGCTTTTCAAAATAGGGACGGGTGATCGCGTTCAGCTCAAACGGAAACGCATAGTGCTGGACGCGCACCAGCGCATCGGCGATGTGGTAGATGGCGTTGTCCGGCACCGGCAGTGAGCTGTGCCCGCCCGGATTGGTCGTGATGAGCTGGTAGTCCGCATACAGCTTTTCCGTCGCATCCACGTCCGCGGAGATCGCCTTGCCGTTCTGCAACTCGACGCCGCCACCATCCGGATTGAAGGCAAACTCGGCCTTCACCAGCTCCGGCTTGTTCTTGAGCAGCCAGTCCACCCCGTTCGATTTGCCACCTTCCTCATCCGCGGTCAGCGCCAGAATCAGATCGCGATCCGGCTTGAAGCCCTCCTTGTGCAGCCGCAAGAACGTCGTCACCAGGATTGCATCGTTCTCCTTCATGTCCTGCGTGCCGCGTCCGTAGAAATAACCGTCCTTCTCGATAAACTGAAATGGATCCGTGGTCCAGTCTTCACGCCGTGCTTCGACGACATCTTCATGACCGATGAAGAGAATCGGGGGATGGGCGCCCGTCCCGCGATACCGCACCACCAGGTTTTCCTTGCGATCGTTCGGACCTCCGAGGTAAATGTCTTCGGCCGGAAACCCTGCATCGATGAAGCGCTGCTGCACGGCTTTCGATACTGCCGTGACGCTTCCCACGGAATCCGTGCTGTTGATCTCGACGATCTGCTTAAAAATGCCCCTGGCAAGTTCTTTGGTCGCGGAATCGGGCGGAGTGTACGAGGACTGACCCAATGCCGGGAGTGCGGCAAGGACGGCGGCAACAGTCAGACCGGCGAAGCAGTTACGCATGGAGTGAAGCTCCTGTTGTGAATGAACAGACAAGGTAACAGATTTGCACGCTGTTTTCGTTCGGGCCGGCGGCCGCTGGCCTTTACGCGCCACTTTTGCGTAAGCTGATCGCGGACTCTTGTGAGGGCAAAGAATGCGAGCTGGTCGGTTGCGGTGGTGGGCAGGAAGGATGTTGATGGCGGCGATGATAACGGGAACGGCGGCGGCACAGCCGGCGAGCAGTTCTCAACCGGGGTTTGTGAACACGCTCATGCCACAACCGGCTCACCTGACGGCAGGTGAAGGCTGGCTGCCCCTCGCGCCGGGATTCTCGGTGGGTTTTGACAAGACGCACGATGAGCGTCTGGAGGCGGCGGTGCATCGGGACCTCCAGCGCCTCGAGGATTCGACCGGCGTGATGGTCCAGCATGCGACGCCTCAAGCCACGGCTACGCTGACGATCTCCGTCGATGGCCCGGGCGAAGAAATTCAGGGCATCGACGAAGACGAGTCTTACTCACTCGAAATCACACCGCAGCACGCGCAACTGCACGCCGCGACCGATGTGGGCGCCATGCACGGCATGGAAACCCTGCTGCAGCTAGTGCAGGCCGACGCACGCGGATTCTGGCTACCGGCAGTCTCGATCCAGGATGCACCGCGTTTCCCGTGGCGCGGGCTCATGATCGACGTCGGCCGCCACTTCGAGCCGGTGAGCGTGATCGAGCGCACGCTGGACGCCCTGGCCGCCGTCAAGATGAACGTCTTCCACTGGCACCTGACGGACGATCAGGGCTTTCGCATCGAGAGCAGGATTTATCCAAAGCTCACCGGCATGGGATCCGACGGCCAGTACTACACCCAGGACGAGGCCAGAGCAGTTGTCGCCTATGCTCGTGCGCGCGGCATCCGCGTCGTTCCCGAGTTTGACATCCCGGGCCACACCACCTCATGGATGGTCGGCTACCCCGACCTCGCCAGCGCTCCGGGTCCGTTTTCCATCGAGCGGCACTTCGGCGTCTTCAATCCGGTGATGGATCCCACGCGCGACAGCACTTACGAATTCCTCGACAAGTTCATCGGCGAGATGGCGGACATCTTCCCCGACGCTTACATGCACATCGGCGGGGACGAGAACAACGGCGTCGAGTGGAAGTCCAACTCGAAGATTCAGGCCTTCGCGACGGCGCACAATCTGCACGGGACGGCGGCCATCCAGGCCTATTTTAATCAGCGGCTGTTACCCATTCTCACGAAACACGGCAAGAAGATGATCGGCTGGGACGAGGTCCTGACGCCGGACCTGCCGAAGGACGTCATGGTCCAGTCATGGCGGGGATTCGACTCCCTTGCCGCCGGGGCAAAGCAGGGATACAGCGGGATCCTCTCCGCGGGATATTACCTTGACCACATGGATCCCGCGTCGGCCCACTACCGCGTCGATCCGGTGCCGGCCAACAGCGATCTGACGCCTGAACAGGCAGCACGTATTCTGGGCGGCGAAGCGTGCATGTGGAGCGAGTACGTCGGACCGCAGACGATAGAGTCCCGTGTCTGGCCCCGTACCGCTGCCATTGCCGAACGTCTGTGGTCGCAGCGCACGGTCACCAGCGAAGACGACATGTACCGGCGGCTTGCCGTGGAGTCGCTCCGCCTGGAACAGCTCGGCCTTACCCACATCTCGCACGAGGGCACAAGCCTGCGTGCGCTTGCCGGCACCGAGGATATCGACACCCTGCGGCCTCTGACAGCGGTGCTCGAGCCCGTCGATTTCGACACACGTTCGCATTGGTCCGAGCACAATGGCGTGACCACCCTGTCGCCATTCGACAGCCTGGTCGATGCGCTTCCCCCCGATCCGCCTTCGCGGCACGACTTCGGCGATCTCATGAGCACGTATCTGCAGGATCCCGTCGGTCATCCGGAGATCGAGGCGGCGCTCGAACAAACCTTCCGCTCCTGGTCGGCGGATCCACACCGAATGGAACTTCTATCCAGCTCACCGCGGCTCGCCGCGGCGTTGCCCAGGGCACAGCAACTGGCAGAAATGGGCACGATGGGCCTGGAGGCGCTTTCGTTCCTTTCTTCGGGACTCTCTGCGCCGCCAGGATGGAAAGCGCAGAAGCTCGCCGTCCTCGACGAAGCGCAGAAGCCGGTTGCCCTGACGCGTTTTACAGTCCTGCCCGCGATGCGTGCGCTGGTCAACGAAGTCCACTAACTTAGCCTGGTCGTGTTCCGGGCCGCAGCTTCACGTTCAGGAACCAGGACCTTCATCGGGCGGCAGGAGCTTTCGCTCTTTCATCAGCTGGAATACGTCCTGATGAGGGATATAGGCGATGATCTTCGGTTCGGAGCTACCCATGTCAATCAAAAACGAAGAACTTACTGCCAGGTTTGTATCGGGTTGACTCTCGGGGCGGAAATTCATCTTCCACTCCGTTTCAACCAGGACGTAGCGATCCCCGAGGCGCAGGTCACGACGGGAGGTTAGTTCGGTGGATGTCAGGCCGGCATCGTTGAAGAGCTGTTTGCGAGCGGGGAGCTTCTGCGCAAAAACCGCTGCAGGCACGGTCACCGGCCCCTGCGGACCAGCAGCGAGGAAGTGTTCCGCAAAGTGGCCGGCAGCTTTCGCCGGATCGTCACTTAGGCTGTCGCGTTCATAGGTGGAAAAGAATTGATCGAGAGCGTTCTGGGTAAAGGGCATAAGTCAGCCTCCACGGCATAGTTCTGCGTGATAACTACCTTTAGTATTATATCACATTTTCCTGCACAAAGCAAGGAAGGCAGCTCAGGCAGTCCATCACGGAGTAACTGCCGGCTATTCTCTTCTATTCGCTACTGAGTATTGGCTGTTGTTCTCTGCTTCTACAGGATCCAGCCACCGCCGACCACTTCATCGCCGTCATAGTAAACGGCTGCCTGTCCGGGCGTGACCGCTCGCTGAAGATCATCGAAGACCGCCTCGACCTCATCCTGGCCAACCATGCGAATCGTCGCCCACGCAGGCTCGTGCCGGTGGCGAATCTTCGCCCGCACCCGCATCTCGCCATCGAGCGACGGAATCGAGATCCAGTTCAGATCACGGGCACGCAATGTGCGCGTCGTTGCCTCCGCATCCGAGCCCACCGTTACGCGGTGCGACGCAGGCTCGATCTGGATCACATACAAAGGATCGGGCGACGCCACTCCCAGGCCCTTGCGCTGTCCAATGGTGAAGTTGTGAATGCCACCGTGTTCGCCAATCACCTCACCTGTCGTCGAAACCAATTCGCCCGCGGTGTCGGGAATCTCCTCGCCCTGCTCGTGCAGGTAGGCGCTGATGAATTTCTTGTAGTCGCCGCCCGGAATGAAGCAAATCTCCTGCGAGTCGGGCTTCACGGCCACCGCCAGGCCATGCTGCGCTGCCAGCGCGCGTACTTCGGGCTTCCGATAACTTCCGAGCGGGAAGAGCGTGCGCGATAACTGCTCCTGGGTGAGCCCGAAGAGGAAGTAGGTCTGGTCCTTCGATTCATCCACGGGGCGCGACAGGATCCAGCGGTTGCGCGTCGGGTCGTATTCATTGCGCGCGTAGTGTCCGGTTGCGATGCGATCCGCGCCGATCTGGCGGGCGCGCACCAGGAGCTGATCGAACTTCAGGTGGTTATTGCACAGCGAGCATGGAATGGGCGTGCGGCCGTTCAGGTACTCGCGCACAAAGGGGCGCACGACATCGTCCTCAAATCGCTCCTGCTCATTGACCACGTAGTACGGGATATCGAGCGCCTCGGCCACGCGGCGTGCGTCATACACATCGTCGAGCGAGCAGCAACGGCCCGTGACCTGCTCGGGCATGCCTTCTTTGCCGGCGAGCCGCCGCTGGTTCCACAGCTGCAGGGTGAGCCCGACGAGCGTGTAACCGTCGGCACGCAGCATGGCCGCAACGGTCGACGAGTCGACTCCGCCCGACATAGCCACGGCAATGGTGTTGTTGAGGGACATGGGGAATAAGGCCCTGTCCTTAGTATGACAGGGACTGGCCGTCCGGAGAGCCGCCCTTCGACGGCCTGTTCCCTATTGGCTGCTTGCTATTCCCTATTGGTTGACTCCGCTCGCCAGGAACCCGCCATCGACGACCAGCACCTGGCCGGTGACAAAGGACGCCGCCTCCGACGCCAAATAGATCGCCGCCCCTACCAGCTCTTCGGTCTTCCCGAAGCGAGCCATCGGCGTGCGCATCAACAGTTCCTTACCGCGCGGTGTGTTGTCGAGCAGATCGGAATTGAGCGCGGTGCGAAAGACACCGGGTGCAATCGCGTTCACCAGCACACCCTTCTTCGACCACTCTACGGCGAGCGACCGCGTCAGTGACGCAACCGCAGCTTTGCTGGCCGCGTACGCTGCCACTTCGGCGAGAGCCACATACGAGTTCAGCGAAGCAATGTTGATGATGCGGCCGTAGCCGCGCTCCAGCATGTGGGCGCCGAAGATTTGGCAGGCGCGCAGGGTTCCGGTGAGATTCGTGTCGACAATATCGCGCCACTCGTCTTCCGGGAACGTGAGGGTGGGCGCGCGCTTGATCTTTCCTGCACTGTTGACGAGGATGTCGACCTTGCCGAATGTCTTCACCGATTCGTCCAGCAATCGCTGCAACGAGCCGCGATCCTGGGTGTCGCAGGTCAGGCGAAGACATTTGCGACCCGTCGTCTCGATTGCAGCAGCGGTCTCGTCCACCTGTTCCTGGCGGCGCGCCGAAGCGACCACGTCGGCGCCGGATTCCGCCAGGCCAATCGAGATCGCTCGACCGATCCCCGAGGTTCCGCCGACAACGACAGCCGTCCTGCCATCGAGCTGAAGAGCCGGAATACTCATTGGACCTCCGCGTGGGCCAGAGCTGCGGCCGGCGATGGCTTGCCCAGGAACACAGGCGCGATGTGGCGATCGTACAGATTCTCAGTCACGTTTTTGGCAATCACTTTCTCATTGGATTCAAGCAAGGCGATGTAACGATCGCCCATTTTCGCAGCGATCTTAAAGCCTACGTGCAACAGCTGGCGCAGGCTCGGGTTGTAAGCCGGCGAATGCGGGTCGTGCCGCAGCGCCGACGTGAACTGCGCCGAGGTCCACTGCGCAACCACCGATGGCGCAGGCAACTTCGCCGGATCGATGTCGATCACCGTCGCGTAGGGTCCACAAAGCTCCTCGCGATGCTCGTATGCCTGCGCGTAGATTTCCTTCGCGAGTTCGAGGCCGGCACCACCGGCTTCAGCCAGCCCGATGATTTCTTCGAGCCAGGTTGTTCCCGCGGTTTTCAGATGAACACCCGACTCTTTCGTGGCGTCATGAATCGCCGCATAGATCGAAAACTTGTCGCTGCCCGAGTGAACGCTCAGCTTCAGATTCTTCGGCAACCCAAGATTTGCAGTCGCCCAGGCGATCGCTGCCACGTCCAGAATCATTTCGCGCCTGAACTGATCGACGTTGCCCACATAATCGACGCCTTTGTTGAACCGGCCGGTGAATTTCGGCGCGATGGTCTGGATCGGAATCCCCTCATCGGCGATCGCGGCCAGGATGATGAGCAGTTCCGCGGGAGTCTGCGCGGCGTCGGTTTCGTCCATCGAAACCTCGGGAACGAAATTCCCCTTCCCTTTCAATCCTTCAATCTTGCGGTAAACCTTGCCCGCCTCCTGCACGGCAAAGAGGAACTTAGTAGCCGTCTCGCGCAGCAGTTCCGGCGTGATCTGGATGGGTTCTCTGACCCCTTCGAGCCGGAATGCTCCTTTCAGATCGGAGCGCCGCTTCAGGAATGCCTCGATCGACGCCGGCTCGGCCGGCTTGCCGATGTAGTCCGCCACATCGATGGTGAAGAAGTCGCAGGGCGCCAGAAACCGGTCCACCGTCGTCAGGTTGATGTGGTCGGCATCACAGAAGTAAGGCTTCGTCCACCCCAGATCCTTCACTGCCGCATCGGCAGCGGCACGGGTCGAGGACGGCTCCGAACCGATAATGTTGTGCTCGCGGTTTGATTTGTTCCAGACCGGAATCACCTCGATGCCCGAGCGGCCGGCTTCAATACAAGCCTGCAGTTGCGCCTTCGCCTGATGAGCGAACCGGTCGCCAACCCCAATAGAAAATTTTCCGAGTTCCGTCGTTGCCATAAGTACCTCAGTCTTTAAATCGATCGCGATGGGCCCAGAGTCCCAGGCCCGGGTTTGCGACGAAGAACACCTCTTCGCCTTCCACATTGTTAAAACCGTGCTTCAGCTTTGC
>DASZYN010000095.1:0-6070 GCA_035545435.1 Acidobacteriaceae bacterium
GACGGTGTGCGACCAGCAGCCCGCCACCTGCGATTTCCGGCAGTGGTTGCGAAGAGTCAGCCCGATTTGCCTGCAGATGATCGCAGACGGCAACAAAACGATGCCGCATGCCGGCTGACCCCGGCTCTCGACAACTTCAAAGGTTGTAGACGGGTAGCGCGCAGGAAAATAATGCTGCCATAGGCGCTGCTCCGTCCGCATTCACCACGGACCTGCCCCGTGCAAGTCGGCGTCTCTTGCCATGGCGCTGTCTGAAATTACAAATGCCCGCCAGTCAGGCACATCTCTATGCCCCTTCGGACAAGATCATGATTTGCGGTGAAGAGCTGTCCATGTCCCCCAGGCCCATAACAGAAAACGAAGGAGTTCTTCGCGCGAACATCTTGTTAGCAGGCACCGAATCCGGCAAAGCTTCGTCAAAGTCCGATGAGCATCAAATGGATGCCATCTCCAACGGAATTGATTTTTTAGGGGATTGGCTCCTCAGGTAGGACTCGAACCTACAACCCTTCGGTTAACAGCCGAATGCTCTGCCATTGAGCTACTGAGGAGTATGCCGTCCGACTCCGAGATTATATCAAACCGCGCGGCCGCCGCAGCCTGACCCCGCCGCCTCAATAGAAGAGAATTGCCACACCATAGGTCGTGAAGTTCGCCTGGCCAGAGTTCGGCGCACACGCTCCCACCGCGGCCCGTTTGAAGTCCTTGCTGCGAATCACTTCGACCACCTGCGCCGGAAGCTGGCTCAGGTCGGGTGTATCGAACCGGACGATGGATCGCGCGTTCGTTCCCTGTGGAACTCCGTGACCGCTCGCGCACGCCTGCTCCGCCGGACCGGCATCGGCAGAGGGGTCCACTCCGCGCGCGTGCAGGAGTTCTCGCACTTTCCCTTCCACCTGCTCCTTCGTGAGTGCCTGGGACGACTGCTCGAAATCCTCGACGGCGTACAGTCTGCCGCCATGTTCCACGACCGCGACGCCCAACGCGTCCATTTTGGGGTCGAGAATGTTGGCGCGGTGCGGCGGTGAGTGCATCCACTCGTTCTCAATTGCCCCGGCGTCGGGCCCCGTTGCAATGTTCTCGGCAATGGCTCGAAAATGCGCTCCCGCGGACGCTCCACGCTCGGTAAGCTCAGGTTCGTCGGAATACCGATGCGAGAGTGCCCGTTCCCGCGCCATGCGATCTGCATGGCTCCGCGCCGCATGAGCCAGAGAGGCGTCCCAGCGCAACAGTGGCAGCCCGTGCTCCCGCCGGTCCTGGTTCGTGAGATCGAAGATGCGATGCGCATCGTCCCCGGACTGCGCGTGTGTCGGCGGGACCGTCCCGAGCAGAGCCAGAGCGAGCACTCCGCAGAAAACGCGGACGAGTTTAACGCGAAAAATCCTGTGGCAGGTCATTCTTCCAGTCCAGGAGCGCTGTTTCCAGCGTGTAGTGATACTTATAGCCGAGCTCTCGCAGACCTTTGGGATCGATCGAGGTGGAGCGAAAGAGTTTGCGAACCCGCACCGGGCTGATCGGCTGGTGGATTCCAAACAGGCTTGCTGCGGTGTGAATCGGCCAGGAGACTCCCAGCAGCAGGGCTCGTGGCAGTTGCAGCGGCGATCGCCGGATCCCTGCTGCCTTCTGGATCGCCGCAACATATTCCTCCAGCGTCGGCGGCGGATCGAGAGAGACATTCAGTAGCGTGACAGGCTCGCCGCTCGCGTCCTGGCGATCGAGACCGAATTCGATGACTCGGCTGAGTTCCTTCACATAGCTGCCGGCCTTCCGCGTCTGCCGGTTCCCCATGTAAACGAAGTAGCCTTTCACGACACTGCGAATCAGGCGCGTGACGTTGCCCCCCTCTCCAGGCCCGAAGACAACCCCCGGACGAAGAATGAGGAGCTTGCGGCAGTCGCAGCCGGCCTGCCAGGCCATGTGCATCTTTTCGGCCGCCAGCTTGGAACTCCCATAGGGTGAATCCGGTACGGGCAGCGATGCTTCGTCCTTCATTTCCTCGGAAGGACCATAAGGGGCGATGCTGCTGGTGAAGACGATCCGGTTGCATCCAGTCGCCGCGGCCCAGGCGCAAACATTCTCAGCGCCCTTCAGGTTCGTTTCAAAGTACTCGTGCGCCTCGTGTCCTGGCTCACGATGCACCGCGGCGAGATTGAAGATGAGGCCCGCTTTCGGAAGAAGCGTTTCCGGGAGAGGCTGGCGAACATCCCATCGCACGAACTCGGCTCGACCCGCCTTCAGTTCCTGCTGCAGCGCGAGGGTCCATGGCTCGATGCGCGGTGGGTTCAGATCCACCAAAATAACTTTGACAGCCAGCTTCTCCTGAAGCCAGTGCATGGCCAGGTGGGATCCGATGAAGCCGGTCCCGCCGAACAGTACAACGGTACCCTCACCGGCGCTTACGCTGGACGCTGCCACGATGGCTTCCGTTCGCCTCCGTTTGTGAGTACCATCTTCTCCGCGTCGAGCTCAGGCTTTTCGGAACCTGGCTGGAGCACCTCCAGAAAGCGACCGGCAATGGTGTCGATGGAAAAGTGCTGTTCCGCATAGCGGCGGGCATTCGTGGCGCATTGAGCGAGAAAGGTGCGGTCCTCGAGGAAACGCTCCGCTGCGCTCACAATGCCGCTCGCATCGTCGGGCGAGACGATGAGTCCGGCCTGCGCCTCTTCCACCACCCGCGCTGCTTCGTTCGCTGCCGGAGCCGCGACGATCAGCGCCCGCTCCGCGCAAAGGTAGGAGAGAGTTTTGGACGGAACGGCAAACGTCTTCGCCTCGGAATCCAGCAGAGCGATCAGCACGTCGGCGGAACCCATGACTTCGGAAATCCGCTCGTAGGGCTGGAACGGCAGCACGCTCAGCGTCTCGGGGCTGACCTCGTGCGCTCGTTCCTTCAGCCAGTCTGCGCCCGCTCCACCGGCAATCACCACCAGTCGCGCATCCTTGCGTACGTCGAGGTGCTTTGCCAGATCCAGCAACAGTTCGGGACGGTGCTTCATTCCTAACGTGCCGGAGTACATGAAGCGGAAGCGGCCGTCGAATCCGTTCTCGCTCGCCCAGGCGTTGTCGCGAGGCGTGGGAATCACTTCCTCCAGTGGCGCCCAGTTCCGGATCACAGCAATCTTCGACTCCGGCACGCCCCACCCGCGAACAAACTCGGCAAACCCGGGAGCGATACAAACTACGGCATCCGACTGGCGAAGCAGCTTCTTCTCCAGCCGCTCGAAATACCATCCGCCCGCCGCGGCCAGCGGCTTCGCCTTGCGATTGAGCACGAATCGAACCGCGATGGAATACACATCCTGCAGCCAGAACACGAAGCGCGCGCCCTGCTCCCGCGCCGCCTGCTGCAGAAGATTCTGCGCATCGAGAGGCATGTTGGCGGAGATGACGACATCCGGTGCGAACTGCGCCATGCGCTTCGCCGCCTCGCGGCCATACTCAAGATCCGCCTGACGTCGCGTTCTCAGGGAATGCTTCGAAAACTCTCTCTGGATGTGCAGGCCCTCGATCGCCACATCCGGAGAGTCATCCGGCCGGCGCTGCGTTGCGCCCTTCGGCGTCGACTGGTTGTCGGCGAAATAGACGTGACACACTACATGGCCCATCTTCGCGAGTCTCCTGCTGAGCTCCATCTGAAATGGGTGCCCGCAGAATTCATTGACAAAGATGCGCATTGGCCTGGCCTGCCCGTCCTCTCTCAATCCGGAAATCGGCTGTTCCGACGCCGCGATCAGCGGCCTGCTCCTGCCGGCATCTGGCTTTCGATCCACTCGTAGGTTTTGGCCAGTCCATCCTTCAGGCGGATCGACGGCTCCCATCTCAGCTTCTCGAGGATCATCGCGTTGTCGCTGTTGCGCCCGTTTACGCCCTTCGGCGCATCCAGCTTGTAGCGTCGTTTCAGCTTCACCCCGGCGATCTCTTCCACAATATCGACTAACTGGTTGATCGTAACCAACTCGCTCGAGCCCAGGTTGATGGGTTCATCGATATCGCTCTCCGCGATGGCGAGGGTGCCCCTCGTGCAGTCGTCGATATACATGAAGCTGCGCGTCTGCTTCCCGTCACCCCAGATCTCGATTTCGTGACTGCCGGACATCTTCGCTTCGATCACCTTCCGGCAAATCGCCGCCGGGGCCTTTTCGCGTCCGCCGGTCCACGTGCCGTGGGGCCCGTAAACATTGTGGTAGCGCGCGACGCGGCAGATCAGGCCGAAGTCCTCTTCAAAGTGGCGGCACATGCGCTCACTGAACAGCTTTTCCCACCCGTAGCCGTCTTCAGGAAGCGCCGGATACGCATCGGCTTCCTTCAGCGGCGTCACGTTCGCATCTTTCTGCTTCTCGCCGTTGTAGACGCAGGCGGAGGAAGAGTAAAAGAAGCGCTCCACACCGGCGTCTCGCGCGGCCATCAGCATGTGCGTATTGGTAAGCACGCTCAGCATGCACAGGGCTTTGTTGTTTTCGATGAAGCCCATGCCACCCATATCGGCCGCCAGCTGGAAGATGCCCTGCATGCCCTTCGCGGCTTTGTGGCAGTTGTCCTTTTCCTTCAGATCGAGAACCAGGTTCTCGACGTCATCCGATACGAGATACCACTCGTCGACAGGTTTCACATCGACGGCGCGCACAACATCCACGCCCTGGGTCCGCAGATAACGCACCAGGTGACCGCCAATGAAGCCACCGCCACCGCAAACGGCAACCTTCCGGCCTTTCAGCTTCATTGCGACTCCAGACGATCTCTCGAAACGGAAATGAGAGCCGTGCGAGATTGAGCATGGCCCGTACAGCCCGCACCAGCCTGCCTGCGAACGGTCTCCGCAGGGCCGTTTCCTGGAACGATTCTATTCGACGGGTTTACAAATTGATATAACCCATAGGGGAGCCGCTGCCGCCGCGCGGCGTCACCGGTTGCATCATCCTGAGACACGCGCCGCCAAAAACTCTTGCTCCTCAACGCTGACAATTCGATGGCACTCCCAGCCGGCTCGACGGGACGCCGTTCCAGGATGTGGGCTTCGCTGCGTCGCCAGCCGCTGGCCGCAATCGGTGTCGTTCTGATGGTCTCCTTCACCATCATGGCACTGCTCGCTCCCTGGCTTGCTCCTTACAACCCCTCCGCTCTGGACCTGGCTCACCGCCTTGCCCCGCCCGGCGGCGCGCACTGGCTCGGCACCGATGAGTTGGGCCGCGACATTCTCTCCCGGGTTATCTTCGGCGCACGGCTCTCGCTCACCGTGGCGGTTTCGGTGGTCGGTCTGTCGTTCTTCCTGGGGCTGATCTTCGGCGGCATTGCAGGCTACTACGGGCGCTGGCTCGACGTCGGCATCAACACCTTCCTGATGAATGCCTTCCTGGCCCTCCCCGGTATCCTGCTGGCGATTGCCTTCGTGGCGTTCCTGGGACCGGGACTGCTGAACCTGATCCTGGCCTTGTCCATCGGCGGGTGGGTCGGCTATGCGCGGCTGGTGCGAGCCCAGGTCCTGGCCGTGCGCGAGCGCGAGTTCGTGGAGGCCGCCCGCGCCCTCGGCGCCAGCGATCTGCGCATCTTCACGCGGCACATCCTGCCCAACATCCTGCAACCTCTCATCGTGCAGGCGGCGATCGGCATGGCCGGAGCCGTCCTCGCCGAGGCCACCCTCAGCTTCCTCGGACTCGGCGTTCCTCCGCCGGCCGCGAGTTGGGGCTCCATGCTGAACGATGCACGGCCCTTCCTCTTCGAGGCGCCGCACCTGGTCGTCTTCCCCGCCATCGCGGTCATGCTGTGTGTGCTGTCGTTCAACTTCCTCGGCGACGCGCTGCGCGACTACCTCGATCCCCGGACCCGCATCGCCGTCGGCCTCTAGCTACATCGGGTGGCTGACCTGGTTGGCGTTCGGCACCAGCATCATGTACACATGCTTCGGCACCTGCGTCTGCCAGTGGCCGCTCATGCGCGCGAACAGGATCACCCCCAGGAAAATCACCGCCAGGATCGCCACAGCAACACGCGGACGAACCGCCTGCCCGCGCCAGCGCTCCACAGCATCATCGGCCTTCCGCGGCGGCAGGGCCAGTTGCAGCGCGTTCTCCACCGG
>DASZYN010000096.1:0-5591 GCA_035545435.1 Acidobacteriaceae bacterium
AGAGGGCCTTCATGCGTGACCGCGTGAGGGTGTACTGCAATTCGTGCGAGCGGTAGGCAGGGTTCACGTTGACCAGGGATGCCCCGGCACGGGCTGTGCCCATGTGCATCATGACCCACTCGACGCAGTTGGTCGACCAAAGTCCGACGCGGTCGCCCCTGCGGATTCCGAGCGCCCAAAGACCGCGCGCCACGCGATCGGCCTGCTCGCTCAGTTCCGCCCATGTCAGACGCTGTCCCTGGTGGCATGAGACCACGGCGTCGCGATCCGGAAAGGAGCTCGCGGTGCGATCCAGCAACTCGCCAATGGTCAGGTTCAGGAGGGGGCGGTCAGGTCCACGGGTCTGACTCAGTGTCAGACGTTTGGCACCAGGCAAGGTCGGTGTTACCAACACGGTTGCAGTCTACGCGAAGGGAAAACCCAGAGATGTGACGAAGTGCACAGAGGCGCACTCGCCACGGAGGACGCGAGTGCGTTCAGGAGCTGGGTTCTTTCGTGCCGGAGAACAGCGCATCCAGCACCAGCAGAATTCCGCCGATAACAATCGCTGAATCCGCCACATTGAAGTCGGGCCAGTGGTAGTGGATGATATGGACTTCGAGGAAGTCGGTCACCAGACCTGACCGCAGCCGATCCCACAGATTACCGATGGTGCCGCCGAGGATGAGCGCCAGCGCAATCATCGTTGGTGTCATGCGGCGCCCAAAGCGCAGGATCGCGAATAGAACCACGGCCGCCGCCAAAATGGAGAAGCCTGACAGCACCCAACGGACCATCTCGGG
Organism: Acidobacteriaceae bacterium; assembly: GCA_035545435.1. Lineage (GTDB taxonomy): Bacteria > Acidobacteriota > Terriglobia > Terriglobales > Acidobacteriaceae > Palsa-343. Next base: position 783 of record DASZYN010000096.1, read on the forward strand.
GCGCGTGGATTCGGTAAACATTGAAAACGCTGCCCCGGGATTCCGAACGTGGGTAATACGAAAGACGCGCTGGACCACGACGATTGCATCGCCCTCCTCGACGTGGTGGATGATCCAGAGTTTGGTCAGACGATCGAAGAGGATCACGAGAGCCGCAATCGCCAGCAGCCACGCTCGGCGGTCCCGCTTTACTCTCCCATTCATCGGCCGTCCTCGTTGAAGCCCATTTCCCGGAGTGCGGCAGCACATCGACCGCACACATTCTTCCAGGCGCCATAGTTCCGCACATGCTGGGGACCATCGTCGGCGTAGTAGTTCCAGCAGCGGTCGCAACGCGTTCCTTCAGCCGCGACCACAACGATTCGAATCAGCTGGGACAGGGCTTCCGGATCGCCTATGGGTACCGCACCCGCCTCGTGTTCTCCTCGACTGACTAACCTCACCGAGGAGACATTGAACAGCTCTTTGAGTGCCGGCTCATAGCGCAGCAGCAACGCGCCGTCCCCCACCGGTTTGCCGGCAAAAGTCGAGTACTCAATGTGAACGCTGGACTCCAGCGCCTTGCCGATTTTCCCCGCCTTGCGTTCCGCTTCCAGCGCCAGCAGAACCTTGTCCCGGATAGCCAGCAGCCGCTGCCAGTCGGCAGACAAGTGGGAATCAGCTGCGCCCAGTTCGCCGGCACTGGGAAACAGCGTGAGATGGACGCTGTCCGGCCTGTCCGACACAGCGGGCAGATACTGCCAGACCTCGTCCGAGGTGAACGTCAGGATCGGCGCTACAAGCCGAACAAGCGCCTCGGCGATCCTCCACAGCACAGTCTGCGCAGATCGGCGTTCCAGCCCCTTCGGTGCAAAGGTGTAGAGCCGGTCTTTCAGCACGTCCAGATAAAACGCGCTCAGATCGACGATACAAAACTCATTTATGGCATGGTAAACACGGTGGAACTGGAAGTCGCCATACCAGCCGCCCTTCCCATCCGTTCCGGAAACCTTCTCCACCAACTCGCGGGAACGGGTAAGCATGTAGCGATCCAGCGGCAGCAGCTCCGTGTCTGACACGGAGTCTGACACGGGATTGAATCCATCCAGATTACCGAGGAGGAAACGAAACGTATTGCGCAGCTTCCGGTAATTGTCCGCCAGCCGCTGCATGATGTGCTCGCTGTTGACGACATCCTCGCGGAAGTCAACGCTGGCCACCCAAAGACGCACAATCTCCGCGCCGAGGCGATCGGCGATGTCCACCGGATCGACACCATTGCCCAGCGATTTCGACATGGCGCGCCCCTGTTCGTCCAGCGTCCAGCCCGCCGTCCCCACCATTCGAAAAGGGGTTTCGTGCTTTTGTCCGACGCCGACCGACGTCAGCAGGGAAGTGTGGAACCAGCCGCGATACTGATCGCCGCCTTCAAAGTACAGGTCGGCCGGCGGCGCCAGCCCCGGTTCGGCTTCGAGCACCGCATGCCAGCTGGAGCCGGAGTCGAACCACACGTCCAGAATGTCAGTTTCTCGCCGGAAAGCGGTTCCGCCACATTTCGCGCAGTGTGCGCCGTCCGGCAGCAGCGCGTCGGCAGCCTTCGTGTGCCAAACTTCCACACCTTCCTTCTCAAAAAGCTCCAGGATTCGCTGGTTCAGGCCGCGATCCATCAGCGGCTGATGACAACCATCGCAAAGGAAAACCGCAATTGGCACGCCCCATACACGCTGGCGCGAGATGCACCAGTCCGGCCGCGTCGCAATCATGTTTGCGATGCGCTCTTCCCCCCACGCCGGGTCCCATTTCACGCTTTTTCTGATTTCGTCGAGCGCGCGCTGGCGGAAGGTGACCGGTGCACCGTTTGGACCACCCGCCAGCGGCATCGGGTGGTCGATGTTGATGAACCACTGCTCGGTCGCCCGGAAGATAACCGGGTGGTGGCAGCGCCAACAGTGCGGGTAGCTGTGGAAGATGTCCGAACGGCCCAACAGAGCGCCGCGGCTGGCTACCAGATCGATAATCGGTTGGTTAGCCTGGAAGACGGTCTTTCCGTCGTACTCGGGCAGACCATCGCGAATCCGTCCCGCGTTGTCGACGTGGCAGCTCTGGTCCAATCCATAGCGGGCCCCGGTATAAAAGTCGTCTGCACCATGTGCTGGCGCCGTATGGACAGCGCCAGTCCCCTGATCGGCCGTGACGTAATCCGCTATGACTCCAAGGATTTGCCGGTCCAGGAATGGATGCCGAAAAGTTGCGCGTTCCATGCGCGAACCTTTGAACCCGGCGATCGGCACCGCCGCTTCCAGGTCGCACGCTTCACGCACGGGCGACGCGAGAGCCTGGGCCACAATGTAGACCTGGCCCGCCTGCTCCAGGGCCACATAGTCGAAATCAGGATGAAACGCGACGGCGAGCGATGCCGGCAGCGTCCAGGGGGTCGTCGTCCAGATGATCGTCGCGACTTTTTTGCCAGCCAGCGCCGGATGGATTGCCGCCGGATCGCTGGTCAGGTCGTAGCGGACATAAATACTGGGGCTGGAATGCTGCTCGTACTCGATTTCGGCGTCCGCGAGGGCAGTTCGGTCGTGGATGCACCAATACACGGGGCGAAGTCCCCGATAGACAAATCCGCCCTCGAGGAAGCGGTAGAACGTCTCGAGGATGCGCGCCTCGTAGCTGCGCGACATTGTCGAGTAGGGGTTGTCCCAGCGGCCAAATACGCCCAGGCGCACGAACTGGCTGGTTTGGAGATCGACATATTTCTGGGCGTACTCGCGGCACTGGCGCAGGAATTCAGCGGCCGGCATTTCCAGCTTTTTGCGCCCCAGCTTCTCATCTACTTTGATTTCAATTGGAAGGCCGTGGCAGTCGAACCCCGGGACGTAGGGCGAGTCGAACCCGGCCATCGTTTTGCACTTGACAATGAAGTCTTTAAGGCACTTATTGAGCGCATGGCCGAGGTGGATGGGGCCATTGGCATAGGGTGGGCCATCGTGCAGGATCCAGCGGGGCGCTCCCTGGCGGGCCGCGCGGATCTGCTCATACAAGCGGGATCTCTCCCATGCCTCCAGCCGGGCGGGCTCGGTTTGCGGCAGATTGGCCTTCATAGGAAAGCCGGTTCGGGGCAGAGAGAGGGTATCTTTCAGGGCAACGGGCTTAGGGTCGCCGGATGGCGGCGCAGACGACATCGGTTCTCCAGCTGGTTTCGGGTAAAAGTTCATTGTATCCGGCGGGACAGCAGTAACTTCCTGACAGATCAAGCGTCTATCGAGGAAGTGAGATGTGCAGGTGATTTTTTCGGGGTGGGCCGCATCTCAGCAAGGGCAGCAACGCTCCAGACGCGACACAGAGGGCGGCTGTCATTGATAATCAGGAGAAGCCGGCCGGAAACGCCCGGCGAGCCAACATGGGGAATACCGTTTTGACGTCTCCGCACCTGGTACCAGATTCAAATCGGGGTAGATATCAAGAGCCGCCAGCATTGCATCTGGGGGGTCTCGATTCGATCGTCGAAGAGCCGATCTGGAAGACGCTCTTCAACAGCGTTGTCGACGTGCTCTTCCCAAAGAAGCTGCCGCCGCTCAAGCTGAGTTCCACACCCATTGCCGTCCGCGATCCGATGGCGATGAAGCGGAGCCCGGCATCGAGTGCGGTTTCGTTCATCACGCACGTCGTCGTGATCGGGCTCATCCTGCTCTTCACGATCGAGCAGTGGCACGAGCGGCAAGTGGCGAAAAAGGCTGTAGTCACGCCAGTCGACATTTCTCCGTATGTACCTCCGTCCCCGCTGAAAGACACGATGGGCGGTGGCGGCGGCGGCGGCAATCACGAACTGGTAGAGGCTTCCAAAGGCAAGCTGCCTCCGATGGTCAAGAAGCCCCTCGCGCCTCCTCAGATTCTGAAGATCGACAATCCGAAACTTGCTGTCACTCCAGCAGTGTTGATGCCGCAGCAGATCAAGCTGCCTGACAACCCGAACATGCCGAACCTCGGCGTTCCGCAGTCGCCCCAGATCGCGCTGGCCTCTCAGGGTTCCGGTTCCGGCTCCGGTTTCGGAAGCGGTTCCGGTGGCGGTATCGGCTCAGGCAGCGGCAATGGCGTCGGGCCAGGCTCCGGCGGTGGATATGGCGGCGGTATCTATCATCCGGGCGGCGGCGTTTCCAACCCTGTCCTGGTCTATGCGCCGGATCCGGAGTTCTCCGATGAAGCGCGGCGTGCCAAATATCAGGGTGTTTGCGTAGTGGGCCTCATCGTGGACGCGCAGGGCAATCCGCAGCGCGTGCGCGTGGTGCGGCCGCTGGGCATGGGTCTGGACGAGAAGGCGCTGGAAGCCGTGCGGCAGTACAAGTTCAAGCCCGCCACTTATCAGGGCAAGGCGGTTCCGGTTGAGATCAACATCGAGGTCAACTTCCGCATCTATTAGTCTTCTGTTCGAAAGCAAAAGCCTTCGCTGCCATTCGGCCGCGAAGGCTTTTTTGTGCGCCACACGTCGCATCCCTGTTCACGAACTGCTGCGCAGTGTTTCCACGACCGCATCCTGGAATGCCGGGCGTACCTGCCTGATCGCCTGATTTGAGCGATCCGGCCAGGTCCGATTGGTCAACAGAGCGACCGCCAGATCCTGATCGGGGTCGATCCACAGCGAGCACCCCGAATAGCCGAGGTGTCCGATGGAACGGGGTCCAAAGTACCGTCCTGAAGACGAACCCGCGGTGGGCACATCCCATCCGAGCGCTCTCGACGGTCCAGTGTTCGACTCCTGCCTCTGCGCGAACAAATCCAGGGTCTCCGGTTGGAAGAGGTCGCGGCCGTCGCGGGTGCGACCTCGTGCCA
>DASZYN010000097.1:0-1710 GCA_035545435.1 Acidobacteriaceae bacterium
CTCTCCTTGCGACCCTCAAAGCACTGGTGGGGAGCGGTCGCCGGGCCGCAACCACCCGGTGCTGGTGAGCGATTGGCCGGGACTTCCACCATGTAAAGGTCGACCGCGAATCGTAAATTCCCTGCAAATCCGCACTTGTGATTTCCAAATTTTACAGGAATTCCGTCACTTAGCAAGAATTCTGTCACCAATTCTGTCACCGAGGGCCGGGGGCTTGCGCGCTCAGGACGCGCCTCTCATTCGGCGCGTGAAAACCCGCCATCGGTACTCGCGGTCGTAACCGTTCACGCCCCGGCGAGGCGGCGAGGCCGGGGCGTGCAAATTGATCTTCGCGCCGGGAGCAAAATCAGCGACACCAGTGGCATGTCGCAGGAGCCGCTGATCACGGAAGAGCTGATTGCCCGGCAGCCGCCGGAGTCTCAGGCAATCATTCGGTTGTTGTTGGCGAAGATCGCCGAACTTGAAGCGCGTCTGAACAAGACGCCGCGAAATTCTTCGCTGCCGCCGAGTATCGAGCATCCGCATGCCAAGGCCACGCCCAAGAAAAGGAAGAGTGGCAGGAAACGAGGCGGCCAGCCTGGTCATCCCAAACACGAGCGGAGCTTGATTCCAGTCGAGCAATGTACGCAGGTTGTTCCCGCCATTCCGGAAAACTGCCGCCGCTGCGGCGAAGTGCTGGCCGGCTTGGATTCGGAACCGTTGCGGCACCAAGTCTGGGAAATCCCCGAAATCAAACCGCTGGTGACGGAGTATCAACTGCACCGGCTGATGTGTCCCGCTTGCTCCACAAGCACCTGTGGCCAGCTCCCGCCCGGCGTTCCGCATGGGCAAGCTGGGCCCAGGCTGATTGCTCTGACGGGATTGCTCATGGGATGCTTTAAACAGAGTAAGCGACGTGTGGCCCTGTTTCTGGAGCAGGTGCTTAATCAACCCTGCTCGCCAGGTTGGGTTGTCAAGCTGCAAGATCGTGCGACGGCTGCAATCACGCCGGCTTATGAGGAGCTGGCGGCACAATTGGCGACCGAACCGGTGTTGGGCATCGACGAATCGCCAACGAAGGAAGCCCAGACCAAATCTTGGCTGTGGACCTTCGTCGCCGGCAGCTATACGTTCTTTGCGCTGCGGACGACTCGCGCCGCTACGGTGCTTCACGAACTGCTCACCGACGCCTTCGAGGGCGTGGTCAACTGCGACCGGGCGAAGATGTATTGGAAAACCGGCAGGCCCCAGTGGTGTTGGGCGCACCTGAAGCGGGATTTTCAGGCCCTCATCGACCACCCGGATCACCAGGTGAAACGTCTGGGACGTGACCTGATGCGTCCGACACGCGCGCTGTTTCGACATTGGACTCGGTACCGCGATGGGACGATTACCCGCGCGGGAATGTTGCGTCTGATGCGCCCGATCCGTGAGGAGATCGACGGCTTGCTGCTGCGCGGAGCGTTCAGCGGCAACTCGAAACTGACGGGAATGTGCGGACCTCTGTACGACCATCGCGAGTGGTTGTGGACCTTCTTGGATGTTGAGGCGGTCGAGCCCACCAACAACGTAAGCGAGCGCGCCTTGCGGCCGGCGGTGATCTGGCGCAAGCTCTCCTTTGGAACCCAAAGCGCCCGCGGGAGCCGTTTCGTGGAGGCAATCCTGACTGTCGTCGAAACCTGTCATCAGCAATCGCGGAACAGCTTCGAATACCTCACCGCCGCCGTGCAG
>DASZYN010000098.1:0-5846 GCA_035545435.1 Acidobacteriaceae bacterium
ACGGGCTTCGCAGCGGCCGATCCATCCGGCACACCTCGCGCAGTCCGTGTGGCAGGCGGTGCGCGACCGCCCGTGGCAGCTGGCAAACGGCTACCTCGGGGGCTGGCCGCGCCGGCTGTGGGACATCGAGGAGGACGGACAGTACCTGGGCCGGTCTGGCGGCCACGGGCTCGGCTACGGGTTGCCGGCCTCCCTCGGCGCGGCGTTGGCCGCGGCGGGCAGTGACACCCTGGTGGTCGATATTCAAGCCGATGGCGATCTGATGTACACGGCATCAGCATTGTGGACGGCGGCGCATCACGATTTGCCGTTGCTCGTGGTCATGCACAATAACCGCACGTACGGCAAGGATGAGCTCCATCAGCGCGAGATGGCCCGGTTGCGTGGCCGTTCCGAGGATGTCGTGCCTATCGGCATTCGGATGTCGCAACCGCCGGTGGACTTTGCCATGCTTGCGCAGTCGCAAGGCGTCGAAGGCATCGGGCCTGTTGACGATCCGCAGGAATTGCCCGACGTACTCGCGAAGGCGGCAGCCGTCGTCCGTGCTGAGCGCCGACCGCTGCTGGTCGATGTCTTAGTAGGTGGCGGAAATGGATGAGTACTCGAAGCACCCAACGACCAACGGACCGAGGTGTGCCGTGTCCAGCAACGATTAGCGACCGCAACTGACTGTCACATCCTATTTGCAGATCCGCTCAACGCGAGCACATAGAACTCATCTTTTGCGATCCATGTAGCCGGCGAACACGTTGGTGAAAGGAAGCGACATGAACGACTTCGATCGCCGTCAGTTTCTTCGCGTTGCTGGCCTGTCTGCGGCCGCGATTCCGCTAGGCGGTGTGCTGGACGCCTGCAGCAGCAGTGGAGGTTCCAAGGCACCGTCGGGGGGCGGTTCAACCTCGCCCGCCGCAGCGGCGTCTGGCAGCGCTGGTGCCGGAAGCGCTGGTACCGGAAGCGCCGCCCCGGCAACCGGCAAGGTTGGCACGATGAAGGCCAACAACGGGTCGGCCCCGCAAGACACCTACGTCAACTGCGTTGCCGCGCCTGTGCTGTACGGCAAGGACTTTGGCCTGAACTTCACCGACAGCGACTTTGTGATCTTCCAGTCAGGCTCCGCGGCCATCCAGACGACTCTGGGCAAGCAGACAGGAGCGGTCGCAACCGGCGGCGTCAGCTTGTTGGAAGCGATCGCGCAAGGTGCGCCGTTCAAGGTGTTCCAGGCGATCGCGTTCACCGACAACACGGTCATTGCGACGAACAAGCCCAATATCAAGACGCTGGCCGACATCAAGAACATGAACGCGGTCGTGGGCGTCGACAGCAACACGGCGCTTGAGGAGTTTGACGCGATCCTGCTTGCCCAAAACACCGGCTTCATTGTCTCCGACCTGAAGAAGGTACAAGACATCGAGTCGTCGGGCGAACGGGCCAGCGCCCTCGCTGCCGGCCAGGTCGATGTGACGATCATCCACCAAACGCAGGCTGATCAGATCGCTTCCAGCGGCAAACCCGTCCACGTGATCGCAAGCTTCTATAGCGCCAACACGAAGATCCTCGAACAAGGTTGGATGGCGCCCACGGAGTGGTTGGACAAGAACCTCGCGACCGCTGCGGCGTTCTGCGCGGCAACGATCAAGGGCAGCAAGGCACTGAGCCAGGATCAATCTGCGTTCCTGAGCGCTTGCAAGCAGTTCCTGAAGGCTCCTCCTTCCGATGACGCGCTCAAGGCCGACTGGAGCCTCATCTCGCAGCACGCGTTCTGGCCTACGACGACCGCTGGCATCGAGACCGATCGAATCCAGAACACGATCGACCTCGCGGTCAAAGAAGGATTCATCGAGCAGGGCATTCTGACGGCGGACAAGGTCATCGATACGCGACCCGCACAGATGGCCATGCAAATGCTGGGGTCATAGCGTACCCATGACAGCCAGCACCAGCCCCCAGCGGACGTTAGGCCCAAAGATGCAGGCAGATGCCTTTCTCGAAGTCCGTAACGTCAGTAAGTCGTTTCGGCATGGCCGGCAAAAGACCGGCCGGATGCTTGCGCTGAGCGATGTCTCGTTCACGATGGCGGAAGGAACGTTCCTCTCAATCATCGGACCGAGCGGCTGCGGCAAGTCGACGTTGCTGCGCCTCATCGATGGGCTCCAGCAACCCGACAGCGGAGAGATCCTGATCGATGGCAAGCGAGTCGACCGGCCTGGCCGAGACCGAGGCCTGGTGTTCCAGGCGCCCAACCTGATGCCGTGGCGGACAGCCCTGCGCAACGTGACGTTCGGTCTCGAGGCGCAGGGCATCCACGGCGCTGAGCGAACGAGGCGCGCGCGAGCGCTGCTCGAGCTCGTGGGGCTCTCAGAGTTCGAGGACTTCTACCCCAGCCAGTTGTCGGGTGGAATGCAGCAACGGGTCGGCCTCGCGCGAGCGCTCGCAGTCAATCCTTCGGTGCTTCTGATGGATGAACCATTCGCAGCAGTCGATGCGCAGACCAAGCTGGTGCTCCAAGAGGAGCTGGAGCGAATTTGGCTGATGGAGGAGAAGTCCGTCGTCTTCATTACCCACGACGTGGACGAGGCCCTCTTCCTTTCGGACACCGTCTTGGTCATGAGCAAGAGCCCCGGCAAGATCATCGACACGGTGCACGTGGACTTCCCCCGTCCGCGAAGCTTCGACATTCGAGGGTCGGTCGAGTTTGCAGCGCTGGTGAGGCGGCTCCTCGACTCGCTGCGTCATCGTCAACCAACCGAAGATTCAAGCTGGGCCGCACGGTCTATCTCAAGCAAAGAAGGACCTCATGACGGTGAGTCTGCCCGACTTTCCGGGCCAGGTAATGTCGGAGACGGTTCGAGGTAGCACGCACCTCCTTCGACAGCTCGGACGGCGAAGGTGGTTCCGGCGTCTCGTCGTGTGGACGCTATTCGCGGCCATCTATGAGGTCGCCGCGTACATAGTCGGGCCATTCTTCCTGCCGACGATACAGGCTGTCATCGGGAGCACATCGGGTCTCGTGTCCGACGGCGCCTTCAGCAGCCTGGGCGGCGCCCTGAAGCAAATGATCGTCGGCTATCTCGTCGCCGTTGTCGTAGGCGTCCCGTTGGGCGTTCTCATCGGCGTGTCAAGGGTGGCCGACTACATCCTTGGAATGTACGTCAAAGCCCTTTTCGTAACGTCTCTGATTGCCGTGCTACCTCTTCTGATTACGCTGGTGGGGTACGGCTTCGCCTTCCGCGTAACCGTCGTGCTGCTGTTCGCAATCTTCTTCATAGTGCTGAACACTGCAGCCGGCGTGCGGGACGTGGATCCGCAGTTGTTGTCGATGGGCCGCTCGGTTGGAGCATCGCGTCTTCGGCGGGCCGTGAGCATCACGCTGCCGTCATCTCTGCCGTTCATAATCTCTGGGATGCGCGTGGCGCTGGCGAACAGCTTCGGCGGGATGATCCTGGCAGAGATATGGATCGCGCGCGACTTCGGCCAGATCCTAACCGGGCTCGCGTACAACCGCGACCTACCCAAATTCATGGAACTGCTTTGGGTCATCACCCTTCTGGCAGCATTCTCGGCGGCTGCGCTGAAGGCAATAGAGCGTCGGATCACACCGTGGGCAGCGAGCCGGCGGTAGAAGGGTGGCGCAACCATGAACAGGTGGGGGCCCAGGATCTTCGAGTTCGGCCTGCGTCTCGCCTCGATCGCAGCGTTCATCGGCGTGTGGCAGTGGTATGGCAGCGACAAGTCGCACATTGCGACGCCGCCACCGACGCGGGTCTTTCCTGCTCTTTGGAACGCGATCCTCCACCAAGGCTTGCTGGGCAGGACGGTTGGCATGCTGGTCGAGGTAGGCGTCGGACTTGGCATCTCGCTCGTGTTCGGCATCGTGGTCGGCTTTGCCATCGCGCTCTTTCCATGGGCGCGAGACACCATCGATCCGCTAGTTGACGCCGCGTACGCGATGCCGACCATCATGCTGATACCGATCATCGGCGTGTACACGGGCCTAGGCTTTCGTGGCCGCGTCTTCATCGTGTTCCTGTATGTCGCACTAGTGATTGTGATCAGTACCTCGACCGGCGTGCGGGAGGTCGACGAGAACCTCATCGAGACTGCGCGCTCGTACGGCTTCAACGGGCTCTCATTGTTTGCCAAGGTGCTCGTCCCCGCCGCGCTCGCGCACATCGCCTCCGGGACCGCCATTGGTGTGTCGCGGGCGGTCCGGGGCGCGATCAGCGCGGAGATGCTGTTGATCACGGCGAATCTGGGCGGCTTCATCGTGAACATGCAAGCCAGGTTCAACAACAATGCGCTGGTGGGCGGCATCCTGTGGACGCTCCTCATCGGCTATGCCCTGTACGGACTCGCGCTCTGGGTAGAGCGCCGCATTACGCCGTGGCGAGTTCGCGCCGAGTGAGCTCTGGATCCGCACGGTTCCGTTCGGCTGTTCTTGCGAGCACGGTCTCGCATCGGGTTGGTCCTCGCGAAGGGTGATGAAGGATGGCAAACGGCAGTCAGGTACAGACGAAGACGCTTCTCGCTACGCCAACTCTGCTCGAGGCAGCACGCGTGATCGTGAAGGGGCCCTCGTTCAACAGAACGAAGACCGCCGGCTACGACATCAAGCCAGGCGAGAAGGTGCTGTTGCTATCGAAGACTACGGACGACCCTGCTGTTACAGAGGCGCTTGTGACCGCGATGCGAGAGGTCGGGGCGAGCTGCGACGTCATTGTCCTCGATGTCCCTGACCGGCCGGTGAACGCCCTAGACGAGTACCGAGCGATGATGCACAACATCCCAGGCATCGAGCCGGATCCGAACTTCACGCGGTGGTACCAGAAGATGCGCTGGGTCGAGGAGCTAGCTGTCGCCCAGCAATACAACCTGCTGATCCAGGGCGAGGCCGGGCAGCTGCCGGTGCTCGAGGGTGGCGTGCGATACGAGGGCGCCCCGTGGTTCCATCGCGTCACGTTCCCAGCCGCTGGCTTTCCATGGCCACTGTGGGATCTCATCAACAAGAAGGCGTGGGCACCGATCTGGGAGAAGGGGCGTGGCGGCCGCGTGACGCTGACCGATCCCGAGGGCACCGCGCTCGAGTGGACGCTCTTCCCAGAGCACTGGGAGGCCGAACACTACGCGAAGACTGGGAGCCGGCGGCGCTTCCAGGACGAGTACTACCTGGGTCATCTTTACGGCATCCCGACGCCGCCGTACGAACAAAGCGATACCGAGGGTGTCATCGCCGGCACGATCAACCACTTCGGCCGGCCGTTCCCGTGGTGCCAGGTCTCTATCGAGGCGGGACAAGTCACCGCCGTTGAGGGCGGGGGAGAGTATGGCGACAAGTGGCGCAGCCTGCTAGAAGAAACGAAGCAGATCAAGTATCCGGAGTTCCCGCGGCCCGGCATGTTCTGGCTCTGGGAGTGCGCTATCGGCACCCACCCGAAGATGGCGCGACCACCTGCCGCGTTCACGCTGTCCGGCCACGCCACAATGTACGAGCGACTTCGCTCGGGCTACATCCACCTCGGCATGGGCACGACCGTCGGCAGTCCCTCCGAGGCCTGGGCGGCCGAGCAAGGCCTTCCGTACGGCCACATCCACATTCACCTGCAGTTCGCTACCTATGTCCTGCGGACGGTCGACGGGGAAGAGATCACCGTTATCCGCAACGGTCATCTCGCCGCCCTCGACGACCCAGAAGTCGTGGAGCTGGCCAAGCAATACGGAGATCCGTACGAACTACTCCAAGAAGCATGGATTCCGCCCGTCCCCGGCATCAGCATTCCTGGGAACTACGACGACTACGCAGCCGATCCGGCTGCGTGGATCGAGCGCTATGAGCTTGAAGGCGGCCCCGA
>DASZYN010000099.1:0-4643 GCA_035545435.1 Acidobacteriaceae bacterium
GAAGGATTTCGGGGTGCCGCATCCGACTTTGGAGCAAACGAACGCGTGCGCCATTCTCACGCTCAAGCCGCTGCCCGCTTATTCCGGCGAAGCGTATGCGTTGATGGGCGAATCGTGGGAATCGAGCAATCTCTACTGGGCACGCCTGGCGGATGAGATGGGCTACGCACCGGAGTCGCTGAACATTCTGATTCAGGAACTGAGCCGGCGCATGATTGCGAAAATTTTCGCCACCGACCTTGAGGACTGGCCGGCGATTCTGCGAGCCATGGAGCAGACGGGCGAGGAGTTCCGCGAGGGAGGCATCCGGATTGCGGGTGCGAGTCCGATTCCGACCAACACCACGAGCAGCGCGCAGGCGCTGCCCCTGAGTTCTTCCACGGAGTAGTGACGATGAAATGGTTCCTGATTTCCGGTTTGTGTGCGCTTCTTGCGGTAACGCTCGCGGTCGTTCCGGGCACGGCGGCCCAGAACGGCTCGTCGCGCATTTTCGTCAACGTCGTGCTGGTGCAGCTGAACGTGGCTGTGACCGATAAGAAGGGCAACTACGTCACAGGCCTGAAGCCGGAGAATTTCCTCGTGACTGAGGACAGGATTCCGGAGAAGATTTCCTCGTTTGAGGAGGGCGGCGCGCCGGGCGGGATCCTGGAGGCGGGGACGGCCCCTGCTCCTGAGAATGGCGGCGGCAGTGCTCCGGTGGAGACGAACACGGCGGGGCAGCAACAGACCGCTCCCAGGCAGGCTGAGGCTTCGGCCTTACAGCTGGGGCTGCCCAAAGCCTCGCATCTTGCGGGCGCCAGCGTGTTTGTTCTGTTCGACACCAGCGACTATATGTATCGCGGCTTTGTTTTTGCGCAGGATGCGATCGGAGGCTTCGTGCGCACCATGGAAGAGGCCAACAAGATCGCGTTCTATTCTTACAGCCGGAATTTGTCGCGAGCGACGCTGCTGACGACCGACCGATCCGTGGTCATGCGGGGGGTGCGCAACACGGTAGCCGGCGACGAGGCGGCGCTGTACAACGCGCTGCTGCTGACGGTGCGTGATGCGGCGCAGCTGCACGGACGCAAAGCGATTGTGGTCTTCTCCAATGGGCCGGACAACGCGAGCACGGTGCCACCGGAGGACGTGGAGGAACTGGCGCAGTCGACGGGCACGATCATCTACATCATCAGCACGCGGCAGGCGCGCGATGAACCGATCTCGAGCGCGGTGTTCGAGCGCATGAGCCGAGGGACGGGCGGCAAGGCTTACTTCGCCAAAGACTGGCGCGACGAGAGCATGGCCTTCGCTTCGATCAAGGAAGATCTCGCGCACCTCTACACCATCAGCTACTACCCGAAGCTGAATCAGAATCGGGGCTGGCGGACGATTTCGGTACGGCTGGTGGGACCGGGCATGGAGAAATATCGCGTTCGCACGCGCGACGGTTATCGGCTGCAGGAGCAGGTGCCGCAGCCTTCGGCGCAGGCAGCAGCGGAACCTCCGGCAACGCCGACGAATTCGAACTGACGCGCTGCGCCGGCCGCTGTTAGCGGAAGCGGCGGATGCGCAGCGTGTGGCGGCCGGATCGGTAAAAGCCGGTGACGTAGACGGTAGCGCGTCCGGTGTTGGAGAAGATGAGCTGGCGAATGCGCAGCAGGGGCGTGCCTCTGGAGAGAGAGAGGAGATCGGCCATGCGCTGATCGGCGTCGGTGGCGTCGATTTCCTCATCGGCGTAGGCCAGCTGGACGCCGCAATCGTGCTCGAGAACGGAGAACAGCGAGACCCTGTCGAGCGGGGCGTGCTGCAGGGCCGGATACTCGTCGGCCGACCAATAGCAGATTTCCAGGGCGGCGGTTTCATCGCCCGCCAGGCGCACACGCTCGAGCCTTCCCAGGCGCGCGGTTGGGGGCAGGCCCAGACGCGCGGCAATCTCGTGCTCCCGGGTAACGACCGACGAGGACACGATGCGGGAGCGCGCGGTGAGCCCGAGGCTGGCCATCTGCTCGCTGTAACCGAGTAGTTTATTGAACTGGACCTTGGGGGGAGCGACGAAGGTTCCCGCGCCGTGACGCCGCTCCACGATGCCGTCGCGGGCCAGCTCAGTGAGCGCGTGACGTGCGGTCATCAGGCTCACGGAATGAATCCTTGCCAACTCGCGCTCGGAAGGGACGACGTCGCCGGGCTTCAGCTGGCCGGAGTCGATGCGGCGGCGGATCGCGTTCTGAATCTTCCGGTAAGCTGGTTCGTCGCTGCGGGTTGGCATGGTCGCGAAATTTCCGTTACGGCCGAAATGCTCAGCCAGGTCAGCAGGTTGGGGTAACGTTTTCCCTGAACACGATATCAGAACCAGGTAAGACTCATGGACCTGCCTGCGATTCTTCGGGGCGCCCTGCATTGTGCTATAGAGCGCCCCATCGCATGGGCAGGGTGACGACAGGCCGCGGGGCATCCAACGTGGCGGAGGTACGCGTGAAGAAGTCGATTGTCATTTTGGCGCTGGCGTTTGTCGTATGGATGCCGGGTTTGCGTGCGCAGGAGACGATTGCCGTCGATGCACAGGCAGCGACGACGTCGTTTCCGCATTTTTGGGAGGAAATGTTCGGCTCGGGGCACGCCATCCTGGCGTTGCGCGAGGACTATCGCGAGGATCTGCGCGCGGTGAAGGGCGTGACGGATTTCCGGTACGTGCGATTTCACGGAATTCTCGACGATGAGGTTGGCAGTTACAAGGAAGATGAGCATGGTGAGCCGGTCTACAACTTCGCTTACGTCGATGCGATTTACGACGGGTTGCTGAAGAACGGGGTGCGGCCGGTGGTGGAGATCAGCTTTATGCCGACCAAGCTGGCGTTCAATCCGCTGGACCTGCATGTGTTCTGGTACCACCCGAATGTGTCGCCGCCGAAGAGTTGGGAGCGGTGGGACGCGTACATGACGGCGTTCGCGCAGAACCTGGTGAATCGGTACGGCATCGATGAAGTGGCGCAATGGTATTTCGAGGTGTGGAATGAGCCGAACATCGATTTCTGGGGAGGAATTCCGCGGCAGGGCAGCTACTTCGAATTGTACGCGCATACGGCGCGGGATCTGAAGAAGGTCAGCCCACGCCTGCGCGTGGGTGGTCCGGCAACAGCGGCGGCATCGTGGGTGCCGGAGTTTTTGAGTTATGTGACGAAGAATCATGTGCCCATCGATTTTGTGTCGACGCACGGATATGCCGATGACACGGTGGAGAATCTGTTCCACAGCAACGAAGACATTCCGGAGGACGATCGGGTTTGCCGTGCCGTGGAGAAGGTGCAGGGGGAGATTCGCGCGTCGGGCAAGCCGGATTTGCCGCTGTTCTGGACGGAGTGGAACGTGGAGGGACGGGACGAGTCGCGTGACACGACGTTTGTTGGCCCTGGAGTCGCGAATACGATTCGCGCATGCGACGGGCACGTGACGATGATGTCGTTCTGGACCTTCGACGATGTATTCGAGGAAGGCGGTCCGATTCCAAAACCGTTTGAAGGGCATTTCGGGCTGATCGCGAAGGGCGGCATTCGCAAGCCGAGCTTCTATGATTTCGCGCTGCTGCATCAGTTGGGGGATCGGCGGATTGCGCTGCGGGCATCCGACGCCATTGCGACGAAGGCAGAGGATGGTTCGCTGCGCGTGGCGGTGTGGAATATTGCGGATCCGGGAACGCACGGGTCGTCACGGGCGGTCGAGCTGACTTTTTCCGGTGTTGCGGCGGATGCGACTGTGGGTGTTGAGCGGGTCGATCAGGACCATAGCAACGTGCTGCCGAAGTATGCGGCGATGGGTTCGCCGGTGGATCCGACGCCGGAGCAGGTGGAGGAATTGAATCGGGAAACGGCGCTGGGGCCCGCGGAGCAGACGCATCTTGAGGGTGGCAAGCTGAAGCTGACGCTGACGCCGAATGCCCTGGTGCTGTTGAAGGTGGACGCCGGGCATTAGTTGCGTCCCCATGAGCGAGGGTCGCTCGCGGGATCGCAGTGCCGGCTTTGGTAAGATCGCGCCGTGAATGTGATCGAGTGGCTGCTTGATTCGGATCCGGCGATCCGGTGGCAGGCGATGCGTGATCTGACAGATGCGCCGGCGGCGACGATTGTTGCGGAGCGCGCGCGTGTTTCGCAAGAGGGCGTTGGCGCGGCGATTCTTGCCGGACAGGAACCGGACGGCGCGTGGCGGCGGGCTGATGCTCCCACGTGGCTGACGACGCTGTTTACGATGCAGCTGCTGCGCGCAACCGGAGCGGACCGCACGGATCCGATCGTTGTGTCGGCGGTGGCGCGGGCCGAGGTCCATCTGCAGTGGAACGTTCATAACGATTGCTGGGATTTGCGCTCGCCGGAATTTGGCGGGAATGCGTTCTTTCTGGGCGAGGAAGAGCCGTGCATTAACGGCGGTGTGCTCGCACTGGGCGGGTATTTCGGGCGGCCCAATGAGAATCTCGCGCGCCGATTGCTGAACGAGCAGATGGAAGACGGAGGCTGGAACTGCGAGGCTCCGAAGAGCCGGCGCTCGTCGTTTCACACAACGATTTGCGTGCTGGAGGGGATGCTCGAATACGAGCGAGCGGTGGGAGGTGCGCCGGAGATTGCGGAGGCGCGACGGCGGGGTGAGGAGTATCTGCTGGCGCGGGGTTTGTT
>DASZYN010000100.1:0-4991 GCA_035545435.1 Acidobacteriaceae bacterium
GAAGGCGTCAAAGGCGACGCCGTCTGGAGCACGCGCGGCCGCTGGTGCTCCCTCACCGGCCACGACCCCGAGCACCACACCGTCACCATCGCCATCCTCGACCACCCCGCGAATCCCGGCTACCCCACTTACTGGCACGCGCGCGGCTATGGCTTATTCGCCGCCAATCCGCTCGGCCGCAGCATCTTCGATCCCAAACAGCCCGCCTTCAACTACACCCTCAATCAAGGACAGACCGCCACCTTCCGCTATCGCGTGTTGATCATCTCAAACGAAGCCACGCCGGAATCACTGAACCGCGAAGCCGACCACTTCGCCGTTGCCTATCGCTAACGAAAGATCGGCAAGAGGCTCTCTTCAAACGGACAAAAGGGTAGCGCAAGCTACCCTTCTCCTTTTCCTTTGAGTCGATGACCACTCATCAGAACGCAAACACCAGGCGCGGAGTCACCACCAGCGCCTCGCCATGCGGACTCCCACCCGGATTCCGGAAGTACTGCACGTCCGGTACCAGCGAAACCGCCTTGCCCAGGCATAGCTTGTAATACGTCTCCACCACCGTCTCCCGTCCAGCCGATCCCAGGTCCACCCAGCTCGCCGCTGCTCCAACCGCGTCCGATGGCCGTTTTCCCCACTGGCCCGACATCACCACCCCGCCGCCCAGATGCGCCCGAAAAGGATTCACCCGCGCGGCTCCTGTTCCCGCCTGCAGATATCCAGACAGCGTCCGCGTCTTTCCATCAGCCAGCGGGCCGTTCCACAGCGATTGCTCCAGCACTCCATAGAATCCGTTTGTTCCCCTGACGGCTACTCCATCCGGTCGCGCCAGCGATTCGGTCAGATGCCACATCCCGACCGCCGCACGCCCCGCTCGTTCACCGGTGCCAATCGCCCAGGTTCGATCGCCTTGAAACAAACTCATCCGCCCACCTGCTGTCCGGAACTCTCCGGCTGCCACCCGTGTCGCTCGTCCCAGGTTCGCCAATGCCTCCACCGCAGGTTGCGGTACCGGATAGCTCGGAAACTCCATCACCGTCGGACTGTAGCCCATCGAAGAGTTCAGAAAATCACCCGCCAGCGGCAGCGCGTCAAAGTCCGCATTCGAATCCATCTGCCCGGCCTTCAGCGTCAGCTTCCCTCCCAGCGTCTGTTGCTGGATCCATCCCTCGTACAGCATTGTGTAGGGATCCGCATCCAGGTTCGAATACCCCTGCGCGAAACCGCGATCCATCCGCCCAAACTCCAGCACATGCTGCTTCATGCTCACAACGCCGCTGGTCCCTCGCCATCCCATCGTCTTTTCCAGATCGACCGCGGCGGAAAGCGTCCACGTCGACCGCCCAAACCAGCCATGCTCCATGGAATTCCCGAGCGGAATCGCAGAAAGATCGTGCGTGTATTGATACTGAAAAGCGACTCCGTGCTTCCCCGCCTCGTCCAGCGTCCGTTGCGGACTGGCAACCGGCCCCAACCACCGCTCTGCCCAACCATGTGCATCGTCCTGCTGGCCCCAACCTGCCGGCGCCAACAGACAAAAGAGAACGCCTGTTACCGCTCCGCGCCATCTATTTCCGAGATCCCTTATACCGCGATCCGAATATCCGACAACAACCGTCCTATTTAAAGTTCGACTGTTTCGGTCCGCGGTAATCGCGGTCACACCGTTGCTTCTTCCCCATTTGCCCTGCACCGATCACCTGCCGATGAGAAATCTCTAATGACTTCCCCATCGGCGGCCTGACGCCGGGCGGCAGAGTGTCACAAAACAATACGCAGAAGCTGCTGCATCCTCTGTCAGGTCCTGGATCGCACCAACCACGCCGAGTCTTTCCTCTTCATGGATCCCCAACAGCCGGCCCGTATAATCGACCCGCCCGACCTACAGCAACGAAGAGATTCGTGAGAACCGCCGTGAAAATCGTCCTGATCGTCCTCGCAGCCGTCCTCGTCCCCATCGCAGCGAGCGCTGAAACCTGCGCCCTCCAGACCTACGCATCGTCCTGGATGGCGACCGGCACGCCCTTCTCGGTCAAGTGCCCATCCGGAACCTATTCCGGGCACCTCGTTTCCACGCCGGCGCGCCGCTTCTTCCGTCGCGGCCACCTCATGCTCGTCTTTGACCAGCCGGTGGTCCTCGTTCCGAAGAAGCCCGGCGATGAAGGAAAGATTCAGGCCGGCCGAGGCCGACAGATCGCCAATATGCTCATGACCGGGGGAGTCTCGATCGGATCCAAGGACCTCAGCGACGGCATCTCCGGAGCCGTCTTCAAATCCTGGTACATGATCCCCATCTCGGCTGTTGCCATTTCGTTCTTCTCCACCGGAGGCGATGTCCTGCTCAAACCCGGATACAAACTCCAGGTCGAATCGAGGACCTCACACAACGGCAATGAATCGGGGCAGGCGATGCCTTCGGGGCGTTAAGCAGAACTCAGTGCGAATCGCTATTCTTCGCGAAGCGCCACCATCGGATCCACACTACTCGCGCGCCACGCCGGAATGACCGTCGCCGCGAAGGCCACGACCGCCAGCAGCCCAGGCACGACCATGAACGTCGCCACGTCGGTCGCGCTGACTCCGAACAGCAGGCTGGCGATCACCCGCGTCAGCGCCACCGCACCCGCCAAGCCGGCAACGATGCCGATCATGGCCAGCAGCATGCCCTGCTTCACCACTAAACCGAGAATCGTGTCCCGCCCCGCTCCCAACGCCACCAGAATCCCGATGTCCCGCGTACTCTGCGTCACCAGATAGGACATCACTCCGTAAAGGCCCACCGCCGCCAGTAACAGCGCAAACGCGGCGAAGGCTCCCAGCATCGTTGTTGCGAACCGCTGCCGCGCCAGCGAATCGAACAACCGGTCCTGCATCGTTCGCACGCCGTAAACCACAGCGTTGGGATCGACCGCATGGATTTCCTGGATCATGGCGCTGGAGAGCCCTGCTTGATCCGTCTCGGTACGAGCCACCAGGAATGTCCCACGATCCGGGTGCTGGAGCATCGGGAAATACGTTGCAATCTTCCCGTCGGTCTCGAGACCATATTGCTTGACCACACCCACGACACCGACGATCATGATTGGCTTCTTCGGATCGAACCACAGATGTTTTCCGATCGCGTCCCCATGGGGCCAGAATCGCTGCGCGAATTTTGCGTCAATGACGGCCACCTGCGGCGCGTCCGGATTGTCCTGCTCCGTGAAAAACCGCCCCGCTACCAAAGGAATCTCCATCGCCCGAAAATAGTCCGTGGTCGCTGTGCGAAGATCCACCTGCAGCTCCTGCCCCGGCGGCGGCGCATATCCTTCGACGTGGATGCTTCCCCAGCCCACCGATCCGGTCAGCGGCAGCGCCGACACCGCACCTTCAGCCACCACTCCAGGCAAGTGCGCGATCCGCCCTTCCGCCTCACGGTAGAAGCCGTCCAGAATTTTGTCGTCCTTATACTTCGGGTCGCTCACCACCGCCTCCATCGTGACCACGTGGTCGGTGGTGAATCCTGGCGGTACTTTCTGCAAACGGACGAAGCTTCGAATCAGGAGCCCAGCGCCCACCAGCAGAATCAGCGAAAGAGCAATTTCAGAAACCACCAGCAATCCGCGCAGACGGTGGCGCTTCAGGTAGAGTCCGCCGTCGCCCTGCCCGCTCCGTCCGCCTGCCTTCAGCGACGCATTTGCATCCAGCCTCAGCACTCGCCATATCGGCGCAAGTCCAAAGAGCACGCCGGTCGCGAGTGAAAGCCCAAACGTAAACGCCAGCACCGTTCCGTTGATGCCAATCTCATCCAGTCGCGGAATGTTCCCCGGATTCATCGTGCGCACGACCCACAGGCTCAGCCGCGCCACCACGAGGCCGGCAACTCCTCCCAGCAGTCCGAGCAGAATGCTCTCCGTCAGCAATTGCCGCGTCAGCCGCTTCCAGTTGGCGCCCAGTGCCGTGCGGATCGCCACTTCCTTCTCGCGCCCCGCGGCCCGCGCCAGCAGAAGGTTCGCGACATTGGCGCACGCAATCAGCAGCACCAGGGCCACTGAGCCCAGCAGCACCAGCAGCGCTCGCCGCACGTCTCCCACCACCTGCTGCTGCAGCCCCACCACATCCATGCCGAAGGTCGCACCGCGCTTGTCCTTCTCGCGGATGCGGCTCGCGATCACGTCGATGTCCGCTTGTGCCTGCTGGACAGAAACGCCAGGTTTTAACCGAACCAGGATGTTGTAGTTCTCATCGCCGCGACGCTGTTGCGCATCGGCCCCCAGAGGCAGCGGAACATAAATGTCGATCTTGTCCATCGGCCCTTCCGACGGCAACACTTCGTCGTTGACCGTAAACTGGCGTCGCAACACGCCTGCCACCAGATAGGGCTGTCCATTGAGTTGAATGCTCTTGCCGACGATGGCTGGGTCGGAACTGAACAGCCGCTGCCAAACGCCGTAGCTCAGAATCGCCACCGCCGGCTGGCCGGGTTTGTCTTCCTCCGGCAACAGCGTACGGCCCAGCAGCGTCCTCGCCCCCAGCATTTCGAACAGGCTCGACTGCGTCTTCAGGATCTCCACGCGCTCCGGCTGATCGCGACCTGTCAGCGTGAAGGCTCGGCTTTGCGCCAGCGCCATCGCCTCGAACGAATGGTTCTCGTGCTGCAAGTCGACGTACTGTCCCGGCGACGGCCAGTCCCGCAGAATGCCAATCCCCGGCGAATGCAGCCACACCGACGCGAGCCGGTCTGCATGCGGATAAGGAAGTGGGCGCAGCAGCAGCGCATCGACCACGCTGAAAATCGCCGAATTCGCGCCGATCCCGATCCCCAGCGAGGCCAGAATCACCACCGACAGCACCGTGTTCCTGCGCAGCATGCGCACTGCGTAGCGAAGATCCTGCAGCCAGACGTTCATCGACCCTCCCGCGCTGATAACGAGGATCATAGGACACGGAGACACTCTCTGGCTGCCGTGAAACAGGTTTGTGACGGCTTGGCTACGGCTCTCCGGGGTGCCCCA
>DASZYN010000101.1:0-1593 GCA_035545435.1 Acidobacteriaceae bacterium
AACCAGCTCGACGGCCTGGTCTACAACATCGAGAAGATGCTGAAGGAGAACGGCGACAAGGTGTCCGGCTCCGACAAGTCCGATGTGGAGACGGCGCTGGCCGAGGCGAAGAAGACGCTGGAAGGCAGCCCCAGTGTTGCCGATATGAATGCAGCGCGGGAGAAGCTGACCCAGGCGTCGCACAAGCTGGCCGAGGCCATGTACAAGGCCAACGCGGCGAATCCGGGCGCGCCGGGCGCGGGGGTTCCTCCAACCGACGGCGACGCGGCCGCGGCCGGCACCGCGGACGGCAAGAAGGACGAAGGAGTCATCGACGCCGAGTACGTGGACGTCGAGGACAAGAAATAACCGGGCTCAGATCACAGGGCTCGGGTCGCAGAACTAAGGAGGGGCGTTCTTTGGAACGCCCCGCAGCCTGGCATGACGGTAAAAGCCCCGGCCTCCAGGCCGGAACCTGGCCAGGAAGGTAACCCGGGCTTCGGCGGGAGCCTTTGTATCGGGGCACGACTCAAAGGGTGCCCCACCATCTGCCCGGTTTTGGCAGATGTGGGAACGCGCGATCTTAGTCAGCCGCTTTTGTATCAGGGCATGACTTCAGTCGTGCCGACAGGGAAGCAAATCAAAACGGGCTTTAGCCCCTGAGGAGCGGCAGTTGCAGTTGAGGAGTTCAATCGGGATGACGAACACACTTTGGAAATGCGAACAGTTGCGCGCCGGGCAGATCACGAACCAGGTTGTGTTCGACAGCGAGAATCAGGCCCGGCATTTCGTGCGCGAGATGGGGAAGGTGGAGCCGGATATTTTCTGGCGTATTGAGCCGGTACCGGCCATGGTGGTTTGGAACTAGCGTTTAACGCCCGGCGTTAAACGTGCTACGCTAAAGCGTGATCCAGTCTTTCGGGAACAAGGAAACCGAGCGGATCTACAGGCGTTTACATAGCCGCCAGTTTGCTTCGATTGAACGGATTGCTCTCCGGAAACTCAGGCAAATTGCGAACGTGGATCGCACCGAAGAGCTGGCAGAGCCGCCCGGGAACAGACTGGAAAAGCTGCGTGGAAATCGTCAGGATCGGTGGAGTATCCGGATCAACGACCAATGGCGTGTCTGCTTTGAATGGAGGGATGGAGATGCCTGGCAGGTCGAAATCGTCGACTACCATTAAGCCCGGACCACAGAAGATGCCGCCTCTGCATCCAGGCGAGATGCTGCGCGAAGAATTCATGAAGCCTCTTGGGCTGTCGGCTAATGCACTCGCCCTGGCTTTGCGTGTCCCCGTAACGCGCATCACTGAAATTCTCAACGAGCGTCGCAGCATCACGGCGGACACCGCGCTGCGTCTGTCGCGCTATTTCAGGATGTCGGCCAACTTCTGGTTGCGTCTGCAGGCACAGTACGACCTGGAAGTTGTCGAGGATGAGATTGCGTCTGTTATCCGCCGCGAGGTTCGTCCTGCGCCGCGCGATGCCAAAACCGGAGAACTGAAGCCGGCAACGGCCTGAATCGAAAACGAGAAGAATGCCACCAACTCAGCACAAAGACTATTACGCGACCCTAGGGGTGAAGAAGTCTGCCACCTCCGAGGACATTCGCAA
>DASZYN010000102.1:0-3689 GCA_035545435.1 Acidobacteriaceae bacterium
TCGCACAACATCCTCTCGCCCGCGTCGGGTCAGCCCATCACCGTGCCCACCCAGGACATGGTGCTCGGCCTCTACTATCTGACCAAGGCGAAAAAGGGTGCGAAGGGGGAAGGCCGCGCCTTCGCCAACATCGAAGAAGTCCTCATGGCTCTCAACGCTCATGAGGTCGAGACCCTCAGCCCGATCCGTCTCCGCTACACCGGCCAGGTGCTCGAAATGAGCACCGCCTACGACGATCAGGACCTCACCCACACCGAGCCGGTCCAGTACGACCGTCAGTTCATCTCCACCACGGTCGGCCGCGCCATCCTCAACGATGCGCTGCCCCAGGAGATGCCCTACGTCAACGGCCTGCTCAAGAAGAAGGGCATCGGCCAGCTCGTCAACTACTGCTACCTCAACCATGGCCTCGAGCTCACCGTGCAGATGCTCGACCGCATCAAGGAACTCGGCTTCCAGTACGCCACCCGCAGCGGCCTCTCCGTCGGGCTCGATGACATGGTCATCCCCGAAGCGAAGTACGCCACGGTTCGCGATGCGGAAAAGCAGGCCATCGCCGTCCAGCAGCAGTATCTTGACGGCGCCATCACCAATGGCGAGCGCAACAATAAGGTCATCCAGATCTGGTCGGCCGTCACCGAACGCGTCGCCGACGAGATGTTCGACAACATGAAGCGCGCCGACAAAGAGGGAGCCATGAACCCGATTTACATCATGGCCGACTCCGGCGCTCGCGGTTCCAAACAGCAGATCCGCCAGCTCTCCGGCATGCGCGGCCTCATGGCCAAGCCTTCCGGCGAAATCATCGAGACCCCCATCACGGCTAACTTCCGTGAAGGCCTCACCGTGCTGGAATACTTCATCTCCACGCACGGCGCGCGCAAGGGCCTCGCCGATACCGCGCTCAAAACCGCTGACTCCGGCTACCTCACCCGTCGTCTGGTCGACGTGGCCCAGGACGTCATCGTCTCCGAGCGCGACTGCAAAACCGTCGAAGGCATCTACGTCACCCCCATCGTTGAGTCCGGCGAGATCATCGAGCCGCTGCGCGACCGCATCGTCGGCCGCGTATCCCTCGAGAAGATCAAGGACTACGAAGGCCAGGTCATCGTCGACATCAACCAGGAAATCACCGAGGATCTCGCCTCGGCCATCCAGGCTGCCGGCATCGAGCGCGTCAAGATTCGCTCCGTCCTCACCTGCGAATCCCGCCGTGGCGTCTGCATCCTCTGCTACGGCCGTAACCTCGGCTCCGGCCGCCTCGTCGAACTCGGCGAAGCGGTGGGCGTCATCGCCGCGCAGTCCATCGGCGAGCCCGGCACGCAGCTCACCATGCGTACCTTCCACATCGGTGGAACGGCCTCGCGTGTCAATGAGCAGTCGCGCCTCGAAGCCAAGAACAACGGTTCAGTCCGCTTCATCAACCTGGCCACGGTCCGCAGCCGTCAGGGCGATCTGGTCGCCATGAACCGCTCCGGCTCCATTGCCGTCGTCGATGAGCGCGGCCGCGAGAAAGAGCGCTACCAGGTCGTCTACGGCGCGCACATCAAAATCGAGGAGAACCAGCCGGTGCAGCTCGGCCAGGTCATGGTGGAGTGGGATCCCTACACCTTCGCCATCCTGACCGAAATCGGCGGCACGGTCGGGTTCAAGGACCTGCAGGAAGGCATCACCCTTCACGAAGAAGTCGACGAGGTCACTGGCCTCTCGCGCCTCGTGGTGGGCGATTCCCCCGATGAGAAGCGCCAGCCGGCCATCGTCATCAAAGGCGGCAAGGGCCAGAAGCGCTATCTCATGCCCAGCCGTTCTCACCTCATGATTCAGGACGGAGACGAGGTCTCCCCCGGCGACATCCTTGCCAAGATCCCGCGCGAAACCACGCGCACCAAGGACATCACCGGTGGTCTGCCCCGCGTCGTCGAGCTCTTCGAAGCCCGCAAGCCGCGCGAAACCGCCATCATCTCCGAAATCGATGGCGTCGTTCGCTTCGGCGAAGTTTCGAAAGGCCAGCGCCGCATCTACGTCACCGCCGACAATGGCGAGGAGAAGGAATACTCCGTGCCGCGCGGCGTCCACATCAACGTCCAGGAAGGCGAGCGCGTCCGCGCTGGCGAGCCGCTCATGGATGGTCCGCTCAACCCGCACGACATTCTCGCCGTCCTCGGTGAGAAGGAGCTGCAGGCTTACCTGGTCAATGAAATCCAGGAAGTCTACCGCCTCCAGGGCGTGGCCATCTCCGACAAGCACATCGAAACCATCGTCCGGCAGATGCTCCGCTGGGTGAAGATCGAGGAAGTCGGCGACTCCAGCTTCCTGCTCGAACAGCAGGTCGACAAGTTCCGCTTCCGCGAAGAGACGCAGCGTGTCATCACCAACGGCGGCCGTCCGCCCGTTGGACGCCCGCTGCTGCTCGGTATCACCAAGGCGTCGCTCTCGACCGAGTCCTTCATCTCCGCGGCCTCCTTCCAGGAGACCACGCGCGTTCTCACCGAAGCCAGCATCAACGGCGCGGTCGACAACCTGCGCGGCCTCAAGGAAAACGTGATCGTCGGTCGCCTCATCCCCGCCGGAACCGGCATGGAATACTACCGCAACGTCCAGCTCTCTCCGGAGCTGGAAGAAGCGGCAGCCAAAATCCAGCAGGAAGTCCAGACCGCCTGGGAAGAAGCCGAACGCGAGCTGGAGATGATGCGTCAGGAAGGCGAAGCCGAAGAAATGGCCGCCTCCGAATAACCTCAACCGTTGTCATCCCGACCGAAGCGGTCCCGCAAGGGAGCGCGCAGCGGAGGGACCTGCTTCTCCAGCACAAATGCCCGGCGCGAGCCGGGCATTTGTGTTTTCATTTGTCATCCTGAGCTTCGGCCACGCGCAAGCGTGCCGAGTCAAGGATCTGCGGTTGCGTTTCAAACCTCAGCTCGATGTATAGTCCGGAGCGGGGAGGACTGTGTCATGGCAGACTGCTCAGAATGTGATGGCACCGGCAAGGTGATATGCCCGCGATGTGACGGAGACGGGTGCGAATTGTCAATCATTCCTGGACTAACCGATGAGTGCCCGCAGTGTTATGGTCACAAAGAGATAGATTGTCCGGAATGCCATGGGAGCGGGTACGCATGATGCGAGCCATGCTCGCCCAGGGCTTCGTCGGTACCGCGGGAAGGAAATCCACCTACCGATTGCAACACGGCTACTTCACCAAGGTGAGGAAGCCAGCGCGCTTCTGCGAAACGGCCTTGAGAGAAATGCCAGCGATCTCAGTAAACACGGGCCCTGAGAATCCTAAGTCAGCACACAATTCGGGAAGCGTCTTCTTAACGTGTCCACCGAGCGCGTCTATTGCCTGCACGAAAAGCTCTGGTTCCTGAAAATGCGGCTCGAAAGGTTCTTCGCGACGCCAGTTTTTTGAAGACATATACTGAAAGGCCCTTCGATAAGCGACTTCATCCAGCAAGCCGAGGTCGCGAGCCCGCCTCACTATCGCGGCAATACTAACCTGCCACCGTTGCTTTAGGTCAAAAACGTGCTGCCACGTGAAGGGCTTAGTCCGGAACTCTCGACCAAAGGCATTAGCGGGCAGCAGGAAAGCACTGGCAAATCTGTCGGCCGCGCGTTCGGTTTCGAGCGCACCGGTCGGCGTGTCACGGTGCATAGCAATATGCCCGCATTCATGCGCCAAGTCAAAATTCCAT
>DASZYN010000103.1:0-7062 GCA_035545435.1 Acidobacteriaceae bacterium
GTTTGCGCATGCCCATCGACGGTGGCGACCATGCGTCCGAAACCTTTGAAGGCAAAGACGTCGGCCAGCGAGCGATTCTCGCGGCGCAGCCGCAGATACACCGGGAAGGAGAACGAGGTTGAAACCATACCGCCCCCGGGCAGATCGTCCCACTGGCCCCACAAGGATTCGACAACACCATTGCGCGGTGCGGTCCAGCCGAAGAGGCGCAGCTGTTCCGGATGCGGGACGTCCAACCGGTCGAGGAGCATGTGCTGCGCTGCGGTGAAGATAGCGGTGTTGGCGCCGATGCCGAGGGCGAGCGAGCCGATGGCGATAGCGGTGAAGCCGGGACTCCTTGCCAGAACACGAATCGCGAAGCGCAGATCGCCGCGCAACTCGTCGAGGAAACGCGTGCCCCAGGCCTGGCGGGAATTCTCGTGCACGGCGGGGAGACTACCGAGTTCGGCGCGGGCACGGCGCAGAGCTTCTTCGCGCGGAACACCCTGGCGCACCATGTCCTCGGCGCAGCTATCGATGTGGAACTTCAACTCCTCATGGAGTTGGTGGTCGAGCGCATCCGCGCGGGAGATGGCTCGCCACCAGGTTGTCATGCGGCTGCGCAGGCTCATGCTTCCTCCGGCCGTGTGCTGAGAATGGTCCCGACCACCTCGGCGAACTGGCTCCACTTCTTCGTCTCTGTGTCGAGCCGGCGGCGGCCGGCTGCCGTGAGCCGGTAGAAGCGGGCGCGGCGTTTGTTCTCGCTCTGGCCCCATTCGCCGGCGATCCAGCCCTCGTGTTCCAGCCGATAGAGCGCCGGATAAAGGGAGCCCTGCTGGATCTCAAGGCGGTTCTGCGAAATTTGCTGGATGCGGAGGAGCACGCCGTAGCCGTGCAGAGGGCCGAGGGAGACAGCCTTCAGGACCAGCATGTCCAGCGTTCCCTGCAATAGATCGATGGCTGTGTCGCCGCTCATGTTGTTCTCCCAGATTGTCTGGGAGAGTAGCCGGGCTTCTCCCAGACTGTCAAGGAGAGTGTGACGAAAGCCAAATGGCGAGCGAGAAGCGAGCGAAAAAGCGACGGAAGGGCGTGGCTGAAGCGGGGGAGGAGCGCGTTCGCGCGATCTAGACCGCTGAAAGAGCCGCCCAGGAAACTATTCCGGTACCGCCTGTTGCAACTTTTTGGTCAGGCGCAGGGTTTTCGTTCGCGAATGCCGATTCGTTTCGTCTTACTCTGGTAGTCAGAGGGGTGGATGTTGGTATTGCGTCGTCGTCAATTTGCGAGTGCGTGTTCTGTGGCAATGGTTTTGCTGTTTGCTGCCTGCTGGAGCTGTGCCTGGGCACGCATCCACACGGATGAAACCGCGAACCCGCAAACAGGAAAACAAGCGGCAGCCCCTCACGCGACGAAGCATCACGCAACGCCCAGCAACGCCCACACCTCGCATCGCGCCTCGGCGCGAACCACCCACACATCGCGCCACCGCAGCGTGAGTCATCGCCGGAAACGGCGGCATGTGCTGACTGCCCGGGAACGCGCCCGCAGCCGCCGATATCAACACGCGTTCGTTGCTTCTTCGCAACTGCGCCCCATGGCGCAGCAACTGGCGCAGAACCCGACACCCGCCGCGTTTGCCGGAGTGAACGCATGGGCGCATGGTCATACGGGAGAAGCCGCAGCCGCTGCGTATCTCGCCGTAGGTCACGCATATCTGCTGCAGAGCAAGTTTCCCGAGGCCGTGGCCGCGCTGCATTCGGCCGATCGTGCCGATCACACCAGCACCGAACCCGATGGCGCACTGCCCGACTACGTCGAATACCTCACTGCGCAGGCGTATCTGCAGAGCAATCAGCTGCCTCAGGCGGAAACTGTGCTGGATCGATTCGATCGCAAGTATCCGGACAGCATCTTTGTGGACAGTGTTCCGGTCCTTCGGGCGAATCTGCTGGTGCAGCAAGGCAATGCCCAGGGTGCGCTGGCTGTGCTGAATCCACTCCGGCAGCAGTCGATTGGCGGTAAGGCCGACTTTCAGCTGGCTTTGGCCAAAGCGGCGGCGCTGGCCGGCAACAGTAGTGAGGCGCAGCGGCTGTACGAGCATATTTACCTGGACTATCCGCTCTCGACCGAGGCCGGGGTAGCGCGGGGTCAACTCGCGGCGATCGGTGCGCTGGCCGCTCTGCCATCGGAGCAGCGCCGCCGCCATGCCGACGCACTCTACAACGCCGGACATTATTCGGATGCAGAGGATGAATACCGCTCGCTCGCGGGGCAATCGAACATCGATGAAGCCAGCCGCACAGCGCTGCTGGTTGCGGCCGCCGAGTGTGACTGGAAGCAGCACCGTCTGTCGCAGTCGCAGCTGGACTCAATTCCCGACACGAACGATGAAGCCGGCGCGCGGCGCATGTATCTGCAGATGGAACTGGCACGGGATCGCGGCGATCAGAGCGCACAGCAGGCGATCGTGAGTCAGATGGAGACGCGCTTCCCATCGAGTTCCTGGCTGGCCGAAGCGCTTTACTCGAGCGGCAACATGTATTTGCTGCTGAAAGACTATCCGCACGCGATCGGGTACTACGGCGAAGTGGCGCGCCGCTTCCCGACGCACCGATATGCGCCAAGCGCGCACTGGCGCACCGGCTGGCTGAACTATCGTCTGGGCCAATATGCGGAGGCCGCGCGTCTGTTCGATGAACAGATTCGCGTCTACGCCGGAGGCAAAGAGGTGCCGTCGGCGATTTACTGGCGTGGACGCATCTACGAGGACCAGGAGAAGAAGCCGGCGGATGCAGCCGAGTATTACCAGACCATCCTTCGTGTTTATCCGCACTACTATTACGCGATGCTGGCCCAGGACCGGCTGACAAAAGTCGGTTCGGTGACGCCGGATCCGAACCCGGTCCTCGACGCGCTGCAGCCGACGACGATTCCTGAGCTGAGCGACGATGTGCCCGAAGACGATCCCCACGTGGTGAAGGCGCGGTTGCTGGCGAATGCCGGACTGAACGAATACATCGCGCCGGAGATTCGTGCCGCGGACGGCAGCGATGGGTGGGGCGCGTTCGCTGAGGCCGAAATCTATGCGTCGTACGGCGAATCGTGGCGGGCGATGCGACTGCTGAAACGAGCGATTCCGTTCTACACCTCGGCTCCAATCGAAGCGATCCCGGTGGCGTATTGGCGGATCCTGTTCCCACAGTCGTACTGGAGCGACATCAAGGCGGATGCCGAACGCAACGGGCTTGATCCGTACATGGTCGCGGCGCTCATTCGCCAGGAGACGGAATTCAATCCAGGCGCAATTTCCAACAAGAGCGCCTATGGCCTGATGCAGTTGCTGCCTTCGGTGGGGCGGTCGATGGCGCGCCAGGTGGGGCTGCGCCATTTTCAAACGAGCGAGTTGCTGAACCCATCGACGAATATTCGTCTCGGGACTCTCTATCTGAAACAAACGCTGGAGAAGTTCGGCGGGCAGCCGGAATATGCCTTCGCCGCCTATAACGCCGGGGACGATCGGGTCACGGACTGGCAGAGCATCGGAAATTACCACGGCATGGACGAGTTTGTGGAGTCGATTCCGTTTACGGAAACCCGCGAATATGTCGAGGCGATCCTGCGCAACGAGCAGATCTATCGGGAACTGGACAAGGCGACAGATCAGCGCGCCGAGCGCTGACTGGCAGGAGAGAGGCCCGGCCACTCCCCATCCCATTTGTGACCGCGGCCGTCACATACTGCGACGAAAGCTGCTGGTTTCGCATGCTATGATCCTGCTTCGCCGATCGTCACCACGGCATTCATTCACGAGGAGTTGCCTTGATCCGCCATCGTCCTGCTTCCACTTCCGGTCCTGCCTGGGCAGCCATGTTTGCACTGGCCGCTTTTCTGCCGATTGCAGTGAATGCCCAGGAGAAAGGCACCGCGACTGTCACAAATGCGCAGCACGGGATTGCCGTCTCGCATATCGACACCGCGGTGAAGCCGGGCGACGATTTCTACCGCTACGCCAACGGAGCCTGGATCGCAGGCACGGAGATTCCAGCGGACCGTGCAAGCATCGGCGTTTTCGCCATCCTTGCCGATCACAGCAGCAAGAACATTGCCGCGATCATTGAAGAGGCGGCGAAGTCACGGGCTGCCACCGGTTCGAACACCCGAAAGATCGCCGACCTCTACAACGCCTACATGGATGAGGCTGCCATTGAGTCGCGCGGACTGCGGCCGCTCCAGTCCGAGATGGCTGCGATCGCCGCCATTCACGACCGGCACGATCTGGCAGGGGTTTTGGGAAAGACACTGCGCGCCGATGTGGACATGCTGAACAACGGGATCTTTTCGACGCCGAACCTGTTGGGGCTTTGGGTCGCGCCGGGATTCAGCGATTCGGATCATTACACACCCTATCTGCTGCAGGGCGGCCTGGAGATGCCGAGCCGCAGCTACTATCTCGACGACTCGCAGCACATGAAGGATCTGCGGGTGCAGTACTCCGCGCATGTGGCGCGCATGCTGCGTCTCGCCGGCTTTGACGATTCGGAAGCGCGCGCCAGCCGCATCATTCAGCTGGAGCATGACATCGCTGCGACCCACGTTAGCCTTTCCGACATCGAGGACATCGCAAAGGCCAACAATCGGTGGACACGCGCCGATTTCACCGAGAAGGCGCCGGGGCTGGACTGGAATGCGTATTTCGATGCCGCGGGGCTCGCTCAGCAGCAGCAATTCATGGTGTGGACGCCAACGGCGTTGACGGGCGAAGCGTCGCTGGTGGCCTCGGTTCCGGTGGAAACGTGGAAGGACTGGCTGCGCTTGCACCTGGTTGAGGCCTATGCCAACGTGTTGCCGCGTGCACTGGCGGAGGAACAGTTCTCCTTCTTTGGCAAGGCGCTTTCAGGTGTGCCGCAACAGCGTCCGCGCTGGCAGCGGGGCGTGAATATGGTGAATGCAGATCTCGGCGATGCTGTTGGTGAGATTTACGCGAAGAAGTATTTCTCACCCGAGGCCAAAGCCGAAGCCCAGGCGATGGTGGCGAACCTGATTGCCGCGTATCGCAAGCGGATCGACCAGCTCACCTGGCTGGCGCCCTCGACGAAGGCAGAGGCCCAGGCCAAGCTGAACACGCTCTATGTCGGCATCGGATATCCGGAGACATGGAAGGACTACTCGGCCTATGAGGTTCGGCCGGACGATGCGTTTGGCAATGCGTGGCGTGCTTCGATGTGGGATTACCATCGCGAGATTGCGCGCATCGGCAAACCGGTCGATCGCCACGAGTGGGCGATGGAACCGCAGACGGTGAACGCGGTGAATCTGCCCCTGCAGAACGCGCTCAATTTCCCGGCCGCGATCCTGCAGCCTCCATTCTTCGATCCGAAGGCGCCGGCCGTGGTGAACTACGGGGCGATTGGCGGCGTGATCGGGCATGAGATCAGCCACACGTTCGACGCAGAGGGAAGCGCTTTCGATTCCAAAGGCCGCGTGCGCAACTGGTGGACCCCTGAGGATCACGCGCACTTTGAACAGCAGGCGGAGAAGCTCGAGAAGCAGTACGACGCGTATGAGCCGTTCCCCGGCCTTCACGTGAACGGGAAGCAGACGATCGATGAGAATATCGCCGATCTGGGCGGGATTGCCGCCGCCTACGACGGGTATCGGGCATCGCAGCATGGCGGCCAGGCGCCCGTGCAGGACGGATTCACGGGGGATCAGCAATTTTTTATCGCATTCGCGCAGAACTGGGCCTCAAAGACCCGGGAGGCCGCGCTGCGGCGGCAGGTGCTGACCGACGGTCATTCGCCGGGGCAGTATCGCGCGGATATCGTGCGCAATTCGGATGCGTGGTACAAAGCGTTCGACGTGAAGCCAGGAGAGACGCTCTACCTCGCGCCGGATGAGCGAGTGCGCATCTGGTAGACAGTCTCTGCCGTTCGAATGGCCATGGTGTTTTGCGAGTCCTGAGCGACTAGCGCCCCGCTGGGTCGCATTCCGATATATCGTATTCGTCATGAAAAATTTGTGGTGTTGTCGCGCCCCCAGGCGCATTGCTCTGGCCATTGCCGCAGTGTCTCTCGCAGCATCGCCCAGTATCGGTGCCGCACAGTCTGAACGCGAATCTCCCCATCCGCCGGCGGCCGCTGCTCCTCAGGCAGCCAAGCCCGGCCCCAATCCCGTTGCCGAGAAGAACCCGCTGCCGCCGCTGCCGCCCGACGCGCACGTCGCGCAGAGCATCACGATTGACGGCAAGAAGATCAACTACACCGCCACTGTCGGCACGCTGTTCGTGCGCGATCAGGAAGGCAAGGCCGTCGGGCAACTGGTCTATACCGCGTACACCGTCGACGGGGCCAATCGTCCTGTGACGTTTGCGGTGAACGGCGGACCCGGCGCGGCCTCGGTCTATCTGAACTTCGGCGCCATTGGCCCCAAGCACCTGAACGCGGGCAACGAAGGCGACAGCCCATCCGATCCGGCAACGCTGGTGGACAATCCAGGGACGTGGCTGGACTTCACGGACCTTGTGTTTCTCGATCCCATCGGGACGGGCTTCAGCCGTTCGCTGGTCGATGAGGACCAGACGAAGAAGCTGTTCTGGTCGACCGAGCCGGATATCGAGTATCTGTCGCGGGCGATCTATGACTGGCTCGTGCTGAATGATCGCTTGCAGTCGCGCAAGTATCTCGTCGGCGAAAGTTACGGAGGATTCCGCGGACCCCGCCTCACCTACTTCCTGCAGTCGCAGCTGGGCGTGGCCATGAACGGGGTCGTGCTGGTCTCGCCTTACTTGAACCCGACACTGGAACAGAACGGAGATCTGTCGCCGCTCCCGTGGCTGGTGACGCTGCCTTCGATCACAGCAGCCAATCTGGAGCGGCAGAACAAGCTGACTCCAGAGGCGATGAAGGGCGTCATCGACTACACGCTGGGTGACTACCTGACGACCATCGTTCACGGATACAGCGATCAGGCTGCGACCGACGCGATGATCAAAAAGGTCACCGACATGACGGGGCTCGATCCGACGTTCGTGAAGGAATCCGGCGGGCGGCTCGAAACCCGCGCGTACCTGCGCGAGGTTCACCGCGA
>DASZYN010000104.1:0-9573 GCA_035545435.1 Acidobacteriaceae bacterium
ACGATCTTGTCTACCTCCGGCGGCGTTACCTTCTCGACCTTGCCGTCCGGCCAGTGAATTTCCACGGCGTCCACCTTCGCGGCATCGCCCAGCCCGAAATGGACGCGGGGATCGTTCGACGACAGATAGCTCCCGCCGCTCAGCACATCGCCGCGCTGCCGGATGCCGCCCGCGGTCAGATACACCGTCGAGCCGACCGCGTCCTTCGGGCTCTTCGGGCCGCCAACGAGCTTGAGTTCCACCCAGTGATGATGATCCGGGCTCACGTTGCGCTCCAGCACGGGCACGCCGTCCATGTTGTTCATCACCACATCGATCTTGCCGTCGTTGAAGAGGTCGCCGAACGCCGCGCCGCGTCCCACCGTCACCACCGCCAGCCCGGTGCCGGCCACGGCCGGGATCAGCGCGAACTTACCGCCCTTCTCGTTGTGGAAGAGCAGCGGCTTTTCCTCATAGGTCGTGCCCCATTCCGGGTGCTCGTCCACTACCGGATAGACGTGCCCGTTGGTGAAGAACAGATCGAGCCAGCCATCGTTGTCGTAGTCCAGAAACCCGTCGGCAAAACTCACATACGGAATGGTCGGCGCCGCGACGCCGGAGGGATAGGCAACGTCGGTGAAGTTGCCCTTGCCATCATTGTTGAAGACGATGTCGTAGTCATCGGCAAAGGTCGTGGTGACGATGTCCATGTGCCCGTTGTTCTCGTAATCGCCGGCGGCGATGCCCATGTTGGCCGCCTCGCGCCCGTCGGCATTGAGCGCCAGGCCACTCAGGTAGCTGTCGTCCTCGAAGGTGCCATTGCCCTTGTTGATGTAGAGATAATTTGGGGTCGAGTCGTTAGCGACGATCAGGTCGGGCTTGCCGTCGTTGTTCACGTCGACGAACAACGCGCCCAGGCCGTAGTAGCCGTTCTTGTTATCGACGCCGAGTTTCTCGCTCACGTCGGTGAACGTGCCATCGCCGTTGTTATGGAATAAATGATCGCGCTCGCCCGGCAGGCCGCGCGGACCGCACATCGTCTCTACGCCGCGATACTGGCAGTTCGCATAGTTCACGGTTCGCGAGCCGGAAACCGGCGGATGCACAAAGTCGAAATGGATGTAGCCCGCGACGAACAGGTCGAGGTGCCCGTCGCCGTCGTAGTCGCCAAAGGTGGCGCCCGTGGACCACGTGCCCAGCTCTACGTGCGCCTTCTCAGCCATGTCGGTGAACGTGCCGTCATGATTGTTGTGGTAGAGCCGGTTCTGTCCATAGTTGCTGACGAACAGGTCCGGCCAGCCATCGTTGTCGTAATCTGCCACAGCGCAGCCATAGCCCCAGCGCTCGTTGGCGACGCCGACTTTCTCGGTCACATCGGTGAAGGTTCCGTCGTGGTTGTTGTGGAACAATGCCGCCTTCGGCGCCGCGGCTTTCCCGTTCATCGCATCCAGCGTCGACCCGTTGACGAAGTAGATGTCCAGCCATCCGTCGTTGTCATAGTCGATGAGGCAGACGCCCGGGCCCTTCGCTTCCACGATGTAAGGTTTATCCGGCGTTCCCGCAATGTGATGCCACGTTGTCAGTCCCGCCGCTTTCGCTGTGTCCTGAAACACCACCGGACCGGTCTTGACGATGCCGCCTGCCGTGATCACACGATGCTCCGCGTCGTACTCGGCCTTGTGCTGAACTCCGCTCGCCATGCCCGTGTTCTGAGCTCCGCTCTGCGGTTCCTGCGCTGCCCCTGCTGCCCAGGCAAACAGGAAACATCCTCCCACCAACCCCAGGCAGAACTGATTTGCCAGTCCACTGAACGCTGAACGCTGACAGCTGACAGCTGCCGTCCTGATCCCCACTCGGTACTTCCCTTCTCTGGAATTCAGCCACCATTGTCTCCCGCCGCCATCGCTTTGCGAAAGCCCCGGCATCATCGCTCCCGCTGAGCCGCGATACCATGAATTCCGATGCCCGTCCGCCGAATTGCCGTCCTGTCTGCCCTGGTCTGCTGCTGTTCCGGTCTCACGCTTCTGTTTGCCTCGCAGAAACCCGCTCCGGTTCATGTCCCGACCGCCGTTCTGGACAGCTATGTGGGTCAGTATCGCGAGCAGGATGAGCCGGACATCGTCCTCTCGGTCTTCCGCGACGGCGATCGCCTCTACATGGAGAGCACTCGCACCGCGCGCCTGTACCTGACGGCGAAATCCAGCACCGCCTTCGAGCCTGACTTCAACGCCACGTACACGTTCGTCACGGATTCCAGCGGCGCCGTCACCGCGATGAAGTTTTCCGCACAAGGCTCGCCCGACAGCATTCTTACCCGCATCTCCTCGACGCCGGTGCACAACCACTTTCGCCCTTACTCGCGCGAAGAAGTCATGATCCCCATGCGCGACGGCGTCAAACTCCATGCTGTGATCCTGCGCCCTACGGATACCAGGGAGCCGCTTCCCTTCCTCATGCAGCGGACGCCCTACGGCGTGGACGGCTACGACTCCGACGCGATCAACGGACGCTATACCGAGCTTGCGCAGAGCGGCTACATCTTCGTGATGGAAGATATCCG
Source organism: Acidobacteriaceae bacterium (assembly GCA_035545435.1). Taxonomy (GTDB): domain Bacteria; phylum Acidobacteriota; class Terriglobia; order Terriglobales; family Acidobacteriaceae; genus Palsa-343. The sequence continues at coordinate 2,540 of DASZYN010000104.1, forward strand.
TGGCCGTTACAAATCCGAAGGCAAATTCGTCATGATGCGTCCGCTGGCCGATCACAGCGATGCGAAAGCTGTGGATGAAAGCACGGACAGCAACGACACCGTCGCCTGGCTGCTCGAGCACATTGCTCACAACAACGGTCGCGTCGGGGTGATGGGCATTTCGTATCCCGGATTTCTCGCCGCAGAAGCCGGCATCGACCCGAACCCCGCCGTTCGCGCGATCTCACCGCAGGCTCCCATGACGGACGTGTGGATGGGCGACGATTTTTTTCATAACGGCGCCTTCCGCCAGACCTACGGCTACGACTACGTCATCGGCATGGAATCCAGCAAGGAAAATGCGTTCAACAAACTGAATGAGGACGCCTACACCTTCTTCCTGAACGCTGGTTCGTTCGAAGCCGCCGGCAAGCTCTCCGATCAGATGTCCGGCGGATCGGCGGGGGTCGACGACCTGCCCACCTGGCGCGCTTTTCTGGATCACCCGGCGTATGACGGTTTCTGGAAGTCACGAGCGGTCCAGGATCATCTGACAAAAATCGCCGTGCCCACGCTGGAAGTCGGCGGTTACTGGGACCAGGAAGATCTGTGGGGACCGCAGGAAGAATACGCAGTGCTGGAGCCGCACAATGAACCCGGCAATCCAGCGCATCGGGTCTATATGGTCCTGGGACCGTGGCGGCACGGTGGATGGTCACAGACCACGCGTCGGCTGGGCGACGTCAACTTCGGTGAGCCGGTTGGCGACGAATTCCGCCGCCAGATTGAAGCGCCTTTTTTCGCGTACTACCTCAAAGACCAACCCGGTTTCAACCTTGAAAATACCGCAACCTACCAGACCGGATCCGAACGCTGGATGCGCTACGGCCAGTGGCCGCCCAAAAATGTAACAACGCGCGATCTTTATCTGGACGAGGATGGATCGCTGGACTTCGACAAGCCCACCGATACGAATTCGTTTAAGGCCTTCACGTCAGATCCCGCCGATCCGGTTCCATATCGCCGCCGCCCCATCGAAGCCACCTACGCGCCGAGCGGATCCGGCTGGTACACGTGGCTGGTGCAGGATCAGGGCTTCGTCAACGGACGCAAAGATGTCGCCAGCTGGGAGACGGCGCCGCTCGACCACGACGTGACCGTGACCGGCAATGTTGTTGCGGACCTGATCGCGTCCACCTCCGGCACCGACAGCGACTGGGTCGTCAAGCTCATCGACGTGTTTCCGGAGAAACCTGCGGCCGAAGCCCGTCAGGAGCCTTGCCTGGCGATCGATCCAGGCCTAGGCGCGAAGCCTGCCGGATTCGAATTGATGATTGCAGACGAAATTTTCCGCGGACGCTATCGCACCAGCTTTTCAAAACCTGAAGCCATCCCCGCCAACACACCGGAGGAATACAAGTTCTCGCTCCACGCGGCCGATCATGTCTTTCTCAAGGGTCACCGCATCATGGTTCAGGTGCAAAGCACCTGGTTTCCGCTCTACGACCGCAATCCGCAGACGTTTGTGCCGAATATCATGACCGCCCGGCCGTCGGATTACAAATCCGCCGAGCAGCGCGTCTATTCCGGATCGCACATTGAGTTGCCCGAACCCCAGTAAGATTGCGAGATCCATGCGTCATCATCCCTGGACCCGAAGAGAGTTTCTTGCAGGAGCAGGAGTCTTGGCTGCCGCCTCGAGACTGAACGGAAGCAGCCTTCTGTCGCTCGCTGCGGCCCCATCGCCGTTTCGCGGACGCTTCCTCACGCACGTGTCCATCGTGCGCGTGAATCAGATTGAGGTCAGCACCGACCGCTCGATCGGGCAGGACGAATCCGCCGACAACAGTCCCGCGGCCATCCGCGCGCGGCGCGAGGCCTTTGCCCGCGGTTGCCCGGACGGCCGCATGACCTGGGCCATCAGTTGGCTCGCGCTCCACGACACGCGTCAGGAATATAAGGATGCGCGCCGGCTTCTCGCGTCCTTCCACGATCGTTACGGCGACGAGATCACCTTTATTCCCGGCGGATACTTCGCGCCGATGTACAACACGCGCGAGCAAATTCGGATAACGATTCATGAAGCGCTTGCCGAGGTCTCAAAGATGGTCGGCAACGGCTATCGTCCGCAATGCCTGGTCGCCGGCTTCATGGATGCCGAGAATCAGCGCCTGCTCGCGGCCGACGAATCGATCCACGTCTGCCAGGGCCAGATCTGGAGCCAGCACGGGATCGATAACGGCGACGGCGACGGGGGCATCTGCTATCCCTATTACCCCAGCCGCCAGCACTACCTCAAACCGGCGCAGGGTCGCGCCGATTTCATCGACTGCGTGTGCCTCGACGGCTGGACCTGCGATTTTCTCTCCGCACGCCGCAATGGGTTTGAGGGAGGATTCAACAGCCGCATGGGCGTCGGCCCCATTGAAACTGTGCAGGATCTGGGCCAGCAGGTGGGCCGCAAAGAGATGATCGACACCACCGCGATGCACTTCGATGGTGGGCACGCGCTGAACGGCTTCGGCTGGGTCACAGCAATATGGGAAGTTTCCATCGGCCACGATCCGGACCTCACCTGGTGGCTGCAGGCAGTTCGCGAGCGCTGGCCGGATACCCGCGTGATCACCGAGGGCGAATTCGGCCTCGAGTGGCGTCGCCACTTCCCCAACAACGACGCGCTTAACTATCGATTCGACGCAAAAGGAACCGGCGCACCCGGATCGGAGAAGAACCTCGAAGTCCTCTGGTACATGAACCAGAAATTCCGCCTGGCTCTGCTGCATGACTGGACGACATCGAGCCCCCGCATGGTCATCGACTTTACCCGCTACGATCTGCCGGCTCGCGAGCCCCAAAAACTACAGCGTGAGTGGAGTCTGATGAATGTCCTGAACCAGAAGGGCACGCGCCCGCAGGACAAGCCCACGCGCCTCGGCCAGCTGCCTCCGGAAGATCAACGCATCATCTACGCTCACTACCCTGATCTAAAAAGCTGGGCGTAGCCAGGAACTGCGTTCGTTTCCCGACGAAAAGAGCGCCGTCTCCGGCGCTCTTTTCTATTCCCTATTGGCTACTCCGTGCTTCTCTACTCGTCCTGCTCGCGCAGCTTCGCGATCACGCTGAAATCTTCCAGCGTCGTCACGTCGCCCTTGATCTCTCCGTGCGTCGCCATTTCACGCAGCAGCCGCCGCATAATTTTGCCGGAGCGCGTTTTCGGCAGCGCATCGGTGAAGCGGATGTCATCCGGCCGCGCGAGCGATCCGATCTCCTTCGCCACCCAGGCCCGCAACTCGTCCTTCAGTTCCTTCGTCGGCGTGTTGCCGCCTTCCAGCGTAACGAAGGCCGAAATCGCCTGGCCCTTCAGCTCGTCGGGACGCCCCACTACGGCGGCCTCGGCCACTTTCGGATGCGCGACCAGGGCTGACTCCACTTCCATCGTTCCCAGCCGGTGGCCGCTGACGTTGATCACGTCGTCGACGCGCCCCATCAGCCAGAAGTAGCCGTCCTCGTCCATGCGCGCGCCGTCGCCGGTGAAGTAGCAGCCTGGCACGTCGGACCAGTACTGCTTGACGTAGCGGTCCGGATCGCCCCAGATGGTTCGCGCCATCGACGGCCATGGCTTGCGGATGACCAGCAACCCGCCCTGCCCTGCCGGAACAGGTTGGCCTTCTTTTGTAACAACCTCCGGCACAATTCCGAAGAAAGGCCGTGTTGCTGACCCAGGCTTGGCCGCGACGGCCCCCGGAATCGGCGAAATCATGATGCCGCCCGTCTCCGTCTGCCACCAGGTGTCGACAATCGGACACCGTCCCTTGCCGATGACTTCGCGATACCAGATCCACGCCTCGGGATTTATCGGTTCGCCTACCGTCCCCAGCAGGCGCAGACTGTCCATCTTGTGCTTTGCGGGATATTCATCACCCCACTTGATGAACGCGCGAATGGCCGTCGGCGCCGTGTAGAACACCGTGACTTTGTGGTCGTCGATGATCTTCCAAAAGCGGTCCAGGGTCGGATGATTCGGCGCGCCCTCGTACATCACGGTCGTCGTACCGTTCTGCAGGATGCCGTAGACCACGTAGGAGTGCCCCGTGACCCAGCCGATGTCGGCTGTGCACCAGTAAACATCGTCCTCGCGCAGGTCGAAGATGTACTTGCTGGTCAGATACGTCTGGACGGAGTAACCGCCGGTGGTGTGCACCAGGCCCTTCGGCTTGCCCGTCGTGCCAGAGGTATACAGGATGTAGAGCGGATCTTCAGAGTCCAGTTCCTCCGCCGGACACTCTTTCTCTGCCGCCTTCATCAGCTCGTGCCACCAGTGGTCGCGTCCGGCCTCCATGTTCACCGGCGATCCGGTGCGCTTGTAGACCACGACATTCTTCACGGTGGGGCACTGCCCAACGGCTTCGTCTACCGTCGCTTTGAGCTTCACTTCGTTGCCGCGACGATACGAAGTGTCCTGGGTCAGGATCGCGACGCACTGCGCATCGTTCACGCGGTCCACAATCGCGTTGGCCGCAAAGCCGCCAAAAATCACCGAGTGCACGGCTCCGATGCGCGCGCACGCCAGAATTGCGATCGCCAGCTCCGGCGTCATCCCCATATAGACGGCGACGCGATCGCCTTTTTTGATCCCCAGGCCTTTGAGCACATTCGCGAACTTCTGCACCTCGCTGTGCAGATCGGCAAAGGTCAGTTTGCGCACCTCTCCCGGCTCGCCCTCCCACAGGATCGCAACCTTGTCGGCGTTGCCGTTCACGACGTGCCGATCGACGCAGTTGTAGCAGAGGTTGATTTTGCCGCCCACGAACCACTTCGCCCAGGGCAGATTCCAATCCAGAACCTTCTCCCAGGGCTTGAACCAGTGCAGTTCCTTCGCGGCATCGGCCCAGAACCCCTCCGGATCCCCCACAGACCGCTGATACATGCGCTGGTATTCGGCCAGATTTTTGACGTGCGCTTGTTTTGCGAACTCTTCGGGTGGGGGAAAAACCCGGTGCTCCCGCAGAATCGTTTCCAGATTGGGGTTGATCGCGATCTCGGATCCCATGCACTCTCCGTCAGACCAAACTAACGTCCCGGCGGTCAAAGGCGCAACCGCCTGAACGGGGCAGAGGTCCCGGCTACACTATCCCTCGGAGGTTTCCCCTTCTTGCCCTCGAACCTCGGCCACGTCCTCGCCGTCATTCCCGCGCGCCTTGGGTCCACGCGCCTGCCCCGCAAGGTGCTGCGCGAGATTGCCGGGGAGCCCATGATCGCGTGGGTCTACCGCGCCGCGCGCGCCTGCCCGCTGCTCGACCGGGTCCTCATCGCGACAGACTCCGACGAGGTCCTGCAGTTCGCCCAGCAGCACCTACTCCCGGCCGTCTTCACGCCTGTGGACTGCGCCAGCGGCACCGACCGGGTCTGGGCGGTCGCGCAATCCATCCCCGCCGACATCTACGTCAACATCCAGGGTGATGAGCCGCTCCTCACCCCCGAGCACTTCACGCCGTTGCTGCAGCTCTTCGAGCGGCCTGAGGTCCAGGTCGCGACGCTCGCCGTCCGCTGCCCACAGCATGATGTGAACAATCCGAGCGCGGTCAAGGTTGTGACCGCCGCCGATGGCCGAGCGCTTTATTTCTCGCGTGCCACGATTCCGTTCGACCGCGACAACTCCGGCTTCGCCGGCTATCGCAAGCATCTCGGCGTCTACGCGTATCGTAAAGCTGCGCTGCAGAAATTCGCGAACACGCCGCCTTCGTGGATCGAGCAGATCGAGCGGCTGGAGCAGCTTCGGCTGCTCGACAACGGCATCGACATCCACGTCGCGCCCGCGCCCAGCGACACGATCGGCGTCGACACGGAAGAGGATCTGCGCGCCGCGGAGGCTGTCATCCTGAGCGAAGGTCGCCCAAGGCGACCGTAGTCGAAGGACCTGCTCTTGTTCTCTCTCAAGTAGCGCGCAGATCCACGCCCCGCGACTCCCGCCCGAACGCCGCCACCAGCGCCACATAGCAGGCCACAATCGCCACCGTCACCGCCAGCACCGGTCCCAATCCACCCAACCGCTCCGCCGCCCTGGTCTGAATCACCGCATTCCACGACGCCAGCAAATTGCCCAGTTGATACGCGAGGCCGGGAAACGTCGCGCGCACCGGGCCTGGCGACAACTCGCTGAGCCATGCGGGCACCACGCCCCACGCTCCCTGCACCATGAACTGCATCACGAACGCGCCTGCCGCCAACATCCACACGGAGTGCGACAGCGCGTACAGCGGAATGGCCGGCAGCGCCAGCAGCGCCGCCAGGATAATCGCTCTTTTCCGTCCAACCTTCTCCGAGAAAGTGCCGAACACCATGCCGCCGGCCAGCGCGCCAATGTTGTAGAGAATCGCAATGGCGCCCGTCAGCTGGGCCGAGAACCCATGCTCCTTTTGTAAGAACGTGGGATACAAATCCTGCGTGCCGTGGGAAAACGCGTTGAAGCCGGTCATCAGCAGCACCAGAAACACAAACGTGCCCGCATACTGCAGCAGCCCCTTCCGCAGTCCCATCACAGGGATTGTCCGCTCCTCCAGCTCGCCGCGCTCCCTCCACGTCGGCGACTCCTCCACCTTGCCGCCGATGTAGAACACCAGCAGCGCCGGAGCCGCGCCCACAAGGAACATCCCCCGCCATCCAAATGCGTGGCCGTGCCAGGTGAAATGCGAGAACCACGGGAATAACAACGCATAGGCGGCGGCCGCCACCAGGTAGCCAACCGCATATCCTTCCTGCAGCAGCCCGGAAAAGAATCCGCGATTCTCTTTCGGCAGCGTCTCGAAGGCGAGTGCCGCGCCCACCCCCCATTCGCCGCCCATTGCGATGCCGAACAGGGCGCGCAGGATGAACAGCTCGTGCATCGATCCCGTAAAGGCGCACGCCAGTTCCAGCAGCGAGTAGCTCGCAATGTTGAACATCAGCGTGGGCCGCCGCCCGAAGCGATCCGCGAGCACGCCGAACACGAACGCCCCCACGGGGCGGAACATCAGCGTGATCGAAATCGCCGCAGCGACATCGGTTCGTGCCACGCG
>DASZYN010000105.1:0-2294 GCA_035545435.1 Acidobacteriaceae bacterium
ATCTCGGCTCGTACGGCTCGATCGACAGCAAATTCCCCAGCACCCGCCGTTCATCCGGCGAAAACTCATGCGAGAACCGCGCCGAGTTCAGGATCGCCGACCGCTGATCCGGCGGAATCTGCCGCAGATCCGCAAATGCCCGCCCCAGCATGCGGTGCCGGTCCGGCGTCATCTGGTTCCACGCCTGGAACGATTGCCGTACACCCTGCTTTTGCTCCGGATTCAGCTGCTCAAACATCTCGTTGCGCCGAATCATCCTCTGCCGCTGCTCAGGTGGACGCGCATCGAGCGAACGCAGCCGGTTCAGCACTCTCTGCTGCTGATCCGGACTCAGCCGATTGAATCCCGGCTCCCGTCGCAACTGCTCTTCTCGCTGCTGTGGCGACAGGTTCTGATGGTTCATCAGCCACTGCCCCAGATGCCCAGGCCGATCCCGATCCCCGTACGTGCCCTGCCCGCCGTTCCCCGCCGGCCGCATCTCCATCCGGTTCACCGCCGGCGACAGCCGCTCTTCCGAGCCGGCGCCTGGCCGGTTTCCGTCAGGCCGCGCCTCGCCCGGATTCCCCGCCGCCCGCCCTGCATCGCTTCCTCGCGAGGGTTCCGCAGCCCGTCGTTCCGGCTGTCGCGGCGCCGGTCTCGCCGATTGGCTCCGCTGCCCGTGCTGCCCCTGCCCCAGCCCCCTCGCGTGCGCCGGCACACTCACCCACACCAGACACAACACGGCCAGCCACGCCACCCATCCGAACGCAACCCCGCGTCCGGGCGTCGTGCCCCGCGTCTTGTCCTGTCTTCCGGAGATCATCGCCGCACTTACTTTCCCAGGGCCAAACTGCAAACGCTTCAAAGAAACCTTCCGGGCCGGCCTTATCGCTGCTCCCTCATCGCCTCGCCCTCGTCCTTCCAGCCTCCTGCTTCTTCCTCCGGCTGCCTTTACAGGTTCCCGCTGTTATCGTCCTGCTGATCCAGCGTGCTCAGTTGCTGGAACATCTGAGCGTTGTCATCCATCGACTGCAGATCCTTAATCACCGGCGACTGCACCTGCTGCACGGGAGGCTTCGTCGGCGAGAACCCGCCGAACCCCACATACGTCCCCACGCCCGCCGCCACCACCAGCGCCATCGCGCCGGCCATCAGCGGCCGCAGGTTCACACGATTCCCAAACGTCAGCCGCGCCCGCATCCGCTCCAGCCATCCGGCCGGAGCCGACTGTTGCTCCTCGCGCAGCAGCACCGCCATCCGCGTATCGAAGTACGGCGAAACTTCAGGAGCATCCCACGCGTCCATCAAAGACAGAGTCGCTTCGAGCTCCTTCAGCTCCCTGGCGCACTCGGCGCAGCCGTCCACATGCGCCCGTACCTCCGCCGACGCCTGCTTCGGGGCAAGAAGCAGATCCGGCAAACTCTCTTTCACTTCACGGCAGATCATTACCATCCCCCAAACTCAAATTCTTCAGCCCAACATCCTCAGCCCTGCTCCACGAAACCCTTCAACTTCTCCCGCAGCGTCTGATACGCCCGGAACAGCAACGACTTCGTCGCCGACTCGCTCAACCGCAGCACGGCGCCAATCTCTTTGTAATCCAGCCCCTGATATTTGTGCATCAGCACGGCTGTCCGCTGCCGCTCCGGCAGCGCCATCACATGTTTGCGGATGGCGCGCATCCGCTCGTCCTTCAACAACTCCTCTTCGACCACCGGCCGGGAATCGGCCACATCCGGCGTCGTCCCGGTCTCCGCATCCGGCTGGTCGAGGTAGATCGTCTGTGCGGCCCGCTCGTGCTTCGTATCGCGCGCGTGGTTCACGCCCAGGTTCGTTGCGATCCGGTACAGCCAGGTCGTGAACTTCGCCTCCGCCCGGTACGTCTGCCGCGAGCGGTACACACGCAGAAACACTTCCTGCGCCAGCTCCTCCGCCACGGCCTGATTATGCACCATGCGGTACATGAAGTTAACAATCGGCTTGCGGTACTTTTCGATCAGGAAGTTGAAGCCGGCATCCTCGCCTGCCCCAACGCGAACCATGATCTCGGCGTCGGACATCGACCGCCAGTCGACCGGTCCCGACAAAGGTTTCAGACCGGACTCGAGCCTCTGGGCCTCTTCCGCCCTACGCTGACCCAACCCCGGCGTGGTGAGAGCAACGCTTGCCATATCCCTGCTAACCCCATTCGGGTCGTCAGGTTGCGCGGAAATTTCTTCCTCTTCATCTGTGGAATCTGCGGATTGGCCGGTTTCCCCGGCATCGTCGCCTTCCCAGCCTTCGGTCACGTCCGGAACGGGGCCGAGCACCCCCTC